>DUOJ01000092.1 GCA_012838895.1 Spirochaetales bacterium | reverse complement strand
AGCAGCTTTCTTGACTGCCTCCTCAAAACTCTCAATGTAATCTAAGGGGTGTTGGCGAAATTGATTTAGTTTGGGGTCACAGTATTTCCCTTCGCGCCACCGCTTATAGTTTGAGACTCCTGAGCCAGCCATCTTACCATCAGCGGCATCAATGATAACAACTCTTACCGAATCGGAACCAAAGTCGGCCCCTAGAACGTAGTTAGTGTTCCTCTTCATCTAAATCCTCTCCTTCTAGTATTCATTTCTGATACCAAACTCGGCATCCTCTACCCATCGCTCGGGGTTTTCTACCATTATCATGATATCATCAATTAAGTTGTAGTGCTCTTTTTCTTCACCAATAATCTTCTCTAAAGCCTCTTTTTGGTGCTCATTGGTCATCGTTTTGAGTTCTTCTTGATAAAACTCAATACTCTTTTGCTCAATTTCAAGGGCATACTGGTAGAGCACTAAGTGGCGCTCAACACTGAGAAACTCACTCTTCTCAAGGTCTTTAAAGATTTTTATAGCCTTGGTAACTTCAGCAACGCCCTCCAGTGGGGGTAAAGTAGCCCCTCTTTGCATCGCCTCAAAGGTCTTCCTATGGCGCTCTTCATCTTCAGCTAGCATGGTGAAGATCCTCTTTATCCCCTCTGATGAAGTTTTGCTGGCCAATTCTCTATAGAAACGTGCCCCTTCCATCTCCATTTTAATGGCAACATCAAATAGGTCCATCGCCCACCTCCATATAGATAAATAGTACCAAGGTGGCGAGTGGATAGCAAGGAACATCTTCAATGTAATCCCTAAAGAGAAGAAGCTTAAGCCACTCTTAAAAGAGTAATTTATTGATAAATATAATAGAATAATGCCATTTAATTTGCAAAAGCACATGATTTGCAATTTGTCAAGTTATTTTTATTTATTACTTGACCTTTACTCCTTTTTTATCGATATTATAGTTGAGGTTTAAATAAACCTACTACTTAATTTTAGGAGGGGTAACATGAAAAATGAGACCGACAAAGCAAGGATGCAGTTTTTGAAGGCTAGTACCGGCTCAATGTTTACCGAGGCCGATTACCAGGCCCTTTCCGAACAGATAGAGGTACACAAGTACTTGGTTAACCAAAATATCCCCTGGCAAATTAGTTGGGATGAGGCTGCTTTCTCATGGAGTGAGAATGTATTCCTCCCCATCATCCAGGTTTTAGATAAATGGGAAGTGAAGTCCGCTTTCAACCACAGGCCTTTGTCAAAACTCTACTTTGACGTTTCTGACCACTGGTACTACCTTTTAGAGAGAGACCCTAAGGTGAGTGCCCAGTATGCAGCCATTGATTATGCAGCTACATACGGTAAAGGACTTGGAAAGCTCTTCTCGAAACTAAGCCTCCCCTCTAAGGTGGCTTAATGATGACTAAAAAGGCTATCTACGGATAGCTTTTTTAGTTGCTAAACTCCCTATTATTTTAATAAATTACAGATAAAGCCTCATTTCATTTATCGTTTCTCCTCTTTCAATGGTATAATACCGTCAAAAATTAACAAACTTGGAGGAAATAATGAAACGGTTGGCATTGTTTTTACTCATAGGAGTAATGTTATCTTCACTCTTATTTTCAGTTTCCAACACCCAAAAGATCTACCCAATTGAGTCGGAAATTTATCAGGCAATCAGCTACCTCTACATAAGTAGGGGTTATGCTCTCCCTTCAACCAGCGGTCCATGGAGCGTTGATGAGCTACTGAAGATGCTTAATAAAATTGATGAAGAGAAATTAAACAGAGATGAAAAAACAATCTACCAGTTTGCCCTCTCTAAATTACAACCCGAAAGTAAAGTTTTTGGTTTTGATCTAGATGCCGCTATTGAAGGGTATGTCCACACTAATAAAGAGGACTTCACCCGAGAAGAGCAGTGGATAAGGGGGTACAATGAGCGTAACCCCCTTATCGGCGTTGCCCTTGAAACGTGGCCTACAAAAAATATATATGGGTACAGTGAAATTGCAATCCAACCGACAAAGACAGGGACTTATACCGAAGATAAAGAGTTCATCTCCCCTATGTTTGGTTCCACTATTTTTGCCTCAAACCTTTTTTTTATTCCCCCCGGAAAGTTTAATTATATCGATTTCAATATCCCCTACAGAGCCTTCGTAGCCCTTGGAGGAGAGAATTGGAGTGCTCAAATTGGGCGCGATAAAGTGTCATGGGGAGCAGGGGTCAGTGGCAACTTGCTTTTAGGAGACCACCTCAAATATCACAATATGGGGCGCTTCGCCACCTATCGAAAAAACTTTAAATACACCCTTCTTGCATCCTTCTTCCCCCACCCAGAAAATTACTACCACAAAACTCCCCTCCTTACAAAAGATGGCGTTTTTAAACTTGATTCTGAGGGAAATATCCAATATGAGTGGGAGTTTGACCCTAAATCGGGCTCAAGGCACCCTTTAACCGGGCTTAATATGTTTTTGGGCCACCGATTAGAGTGGCGTATGTTTAAAGATAAAGTAGGGTTTGCCCTCTCCGAGGCGATGATCTATCAATCTGATACTGGGGCTCTCGACCTTCAGGTCCTCAATCCTGCCGGTATTTTCCATAACTACTACATTAGGGGGAACTCCAATTCAATCTTAACCCTCGAGGTTGATTACACCCCGATTAAACATCTAAACATCTACGGTCAAATAGCAATAGATGAATTTGCGATGCCAGGGTTAGAGGCATCTCCTGGGGTAGCGGAAAAAGCCAACCCTTCAGCAATGGGATATCTTGCTGGTGTTAAATCGAGTTATCCCTTTAAGGGGGGGATGTTTTATGGCTCTCTCGAAGGAGCTTACACCAACCCCTATCTCTACCTGCGCGATAAAGGGGATTATGAACAAACTCTTGGACAACCGGGCATCAATATGATAGTTGCCATAAGGGAGCGTTTTGGCGATGGAGCAGTCTACTACGATGAGACCTTCTTAGGTTATAAATATGGGCCAGACGCCATAGTAGTGAATTTCAATACCGGTTATAGGCAGTTTGGCAAATGGTTTGCTGAGAGTAATTTCTTCTTCATGCTCCATGGCACCCACGATAAATGGACAACGTGGTCTTATGTCTACAATGAAGATGCAATGAGTGAATTTGATGATATCAATAATATCAAACCTCCCTACCTCTCAACCCCCACGACTGAACACTGGACACAAAACAACGGAGATCCAGATGCTCGTAGTCGAAATGCAGCCAGTAAAACTTTTGCCGTATCGCTAAAGGGTGGCTACAACATCTGGCGAGGTCTAGATGTTTATGGAGAAGCAGACTTTGTCCATGTTATCAACCCGGGCAACTTGCAAGCGAACCCTCCAATCAGCGATTTCCAATTCACTTTTGGTGTCTCTTATTCATTATAATCACTAACAGCTGCCCCAATTGGGGCAGCTACTACAGTGTTAAATATTTTTAACACTACAAGCAAATATCTAGAAAGTGTTAAATATTTTTAACACTCTTGCTTGTAGATGCAGTTTGATGTATCCTTGAAGCATGGTTAAGAGAGAACTATACCTTCAACGCATACGCCCTTTTTATGATTCAGAGCTTATCAAGGTTATTACCGGTGTAAGACGTTGTGGAAAGTCTACCGTTCTTGTTCAAATTATCGATGAGCTCAAAACTAAGGGTGTTGGTGATGACCAAATTATATATATCAACTTTGAGGATTATCAATTTCAATCAATTGCCCATCCTGACTCTCTTTATAGCTATATAAAAGATCAAATTCACCCCACCAAGAAGAGCTATCTTTTGGTGGATGAGATCCAAAATGTTGATAACTTTGAACTTGTTATAAACTCCTTTCGATCGACCACCAATATAAGTATTTTTATAACTGGGTCGAACTCTAAGCTTCTATCGGGAGAATTGGCTAGCCATTTAACAGGGCGCACAGTTGAATTTAAGCTCTTACCTTTCAACTTTAAGGAGTACTACGACTACCAATGTCTTAGAGGCTTTACTAAAGAGAGAGATGAGATTTTTGCAGACTATTTAGAGTGGGGCGGTTTTCCTTTAGTTGCTAAGGAGGAGAATCGAGAGGTTAAACACGTTATTTTATCCAATTTGTACGACTCGATTGTCTTAAAAGATATAATCATGCGCAATAGAATCGCCTCCCCCCATGCCTTACAAAGGGTACTCGACTACGTTATAGCCAATTCATCCACCACAATATCGGGCAACAATATTGCAAATTCACTAAGCAATTCTCTTCAGAAGGTTTCTGCCCCAACCGTTTACGATTATCTAAGATTTATTTCACAAGCTTGTCTTTGTGATATTGTCCCCCGTTACGACATACGTGGTAAAACCTTACTTTCATTCTCTGAGAAAACCTATGTATGTGACTTAGGTCTTTTTAAACTGAGAAAAAATCGTGTAAAAGATGAGTTCAATTATATTTTTGAGACACTCTGCTACAACGAGCTTATTTCACGAGGTTATAAAGTCTATATTGGCAAAACCCATAGTGGCGAAGTCGATTTTATTGCGGAAAAAGGGGAGCAAAAAAGATACTACCAAGTTGCCTATCTTCTAAATAGCAAGGAGACAATCGAACGAGAGTTTGGTGCACTGCGAGAGATAAAAGATAACTATCCAAAATATCTACTGACAATGGATTCTCTTCAACTATCTAGAGATGGTATCACCCATTTAAATATCGTAGATTGGCTTTTATCACCACAATCTTGAGTTTGAAACCTAAGCAGCACCCCATAAACTATCGCCATTAGAATAAATGGCTACAGAACAAATTTATAGAGTCGCTCTTTATCCAATACATGCTATAATTCCCCAACAAACAGGGGGAATCTAATGAAAAGGATTTTTATAAGTTTGGCTTTAGCTGTTGTATTGCTTTTTCCTCTTTTTGCAAAAGCTTCAGGAATTCTCTATAGAAGTGATGATACCATCGTTGTACAAGTGGAACGCCTCTTAGTTCAGACAGGGAAACCTCTCCCCTCTTTCGTTAGTCCCATTAGTGCCTACAACTTGCTCTATCATCTAGAAATGATTGATAAGGACAAATTAGATGAGCAAGATTTATCTCAATTTGAGAAGCTTAAAAAAGAGCTAATCGAAGGAGACATAAAACAGTACACTAATTGGCTCGCTTTAGAAGCAGGTGCCCGACTAGCACCCGAATTTTACCTTCACACTAACTTAGATGAAGAATTGACCGAAAGGGAGTGGATGTATAACCAAAAAATGAGAGGTGACTTTTTAACTTTCTATGGAGAGGCGACAATAAATAATAATTTCCACCTTGTTTACAACCATCCATTCCATAGGAAATTGAGGGGGTGGGAGTCTCCAACTAAAGAGACTGCTTTTACAGGTGGAGTAAACACTAATATAGCTTTTAAAGATGCGGTAATGGACCACTCTGTTCCTCATTCAGCCTTCCTTGGATTCTCCAACAACTTTTTCACCTTTGCTTTAGGGAGAGATACTCTCAACATCGGACGTGGCAGCACCGGAAATATGGTTCTTGGAGACCATTTGGATTACCACGACTTTCTCCGATTTTCGATTTATGGCGGTCCCATTAGCTACAGTTTTAGTGCAACCCAATTTACTTGGATAGACGATGATGGGATAGCAAGTGGCATCTCCTTCTATGACCCCTTTAGAATCTATGTGACTCACACTCTAGAGATGCAGTTTTTCAAAAACCTTAGATTGGCAATTACTGAGAGTGCCCTCTTTATTGCAACCCATTTTGACATCAGAATGTTTAGCCCATTGATGTTTCTACACAACTACTATAACCAGAGCCATAGTGATGACTTTACAAATAAAGGATCCTATAACGAGGCCAACAATTTTGTATCCTTTGGCTTTGAATGGAATTTGATTCCAACTCTTTTCCTATACGGAGAAATTGGTTTAGATCAAGTTCAAACAGCAGGAGAGATGACAAACCTTTCGAATCCCCCTAACGCTTATGGTGCTCTTTTGGGACTCCGTTTTGCTAAAGGGATTACAGGGGGATCTTTCTATGGATTTATTGAAGGGGTCTACACCTCTCCTTATCTCTACTTAAGAGGTAGTAAAGAAGGTGGAGGAGATGACGACTTTTTAGGGGTTGGCTGGAACATCGCCCTAATTGGGTCTAGTAATAACCCTTGGAGTCACTCAGGTGTTGGATTTCTTGGTTATAAGTATGGTCCGGACGCAATTGTGGCTGCCCTTAAGATTGGTTACGATAGATACAACTCCTACGACCTATTCTTTGATTTTGAATTGAGTCTCCATGGGGAGAAAGGATTAGAGGCCCATGGAAAAAACCAAAACCTCGATACTTTAGTTAATTATTCTCCCTTCTCCCCTTCTGGGGTAATAGAGTGGCGCCTACAGAGTGGAGTGGGCATTACTACTACCCTCTTCAAATCACTAAAAGTACTCTCTCAAGTTAATTATCTTCACCGTTGGAATTTCCGTAACCAACTCGATGTTACATTTAGTGATATACAAATAGTGCTTGGATTATCTTATGCTTTGAAGGTGTTCTAGCAATAATTTGTTCTAAATGTGGTATGAGATTGGAACAGAAATTGACTCTTTAACAACTTTTATATCAAAGATATTCAAGTTCTATGTGGATTTCAAAAGTGCTTTATGTTAATCTCTTCCTAGTATCTAACTAAAAAGGAGAGCCTTTATGAAAAAGATTGTTGTATTCATTTTCCTCTTAATCTTCTCTTTCTCAGCCTTTGCAATTGATGTGGGCAATCAGCAGAAAATCTATCCAATAGATAGCCCAGTTTATGAGGCACTAGTGCAACTCTATATTAGCGCAGGGATTGCCCTCCCCTCAACAACTGGTCCATATAGTGCAAATGAGCTAGCTCTAATGTTAAGCCGGTTAGATAGGAATTCTTTAAAAGAACCCGCTAAAGTTGTCTACGACTACGTTAACGATACGTTATCTGCTAAACCAAAAGTGGTGAGGTTCGGTCTAGACACTACAATTGAAGGCTATGTTCATACCAATACAGAAGATTTCACACAACCTGATGACTGGATTTACTCAACTAATGACCGTAAGCCCTTTCTAGACATAATTCTAGAAACATCGCCAAAAAACAACTTCTACGGATATACCTCATTTCCAATTATGAGCACCTATGCTGAAGATGGCGACAACACAAATGGTAAGTTAATAACCGATAAATATGGGTCGACCACTTTCATGTCGAACATCTTCCTAATACACCCGACAACTAGTGGAGGTCCAGGGTTTGGTCTTTTAGATTTGGGATTTCCCTACCGCGCATTTGGAGCCTTTGGGGGCGACGGATGGAGTGTCCAAGTGGGTCGAGAACAACTCTCTTGGGGCCCTGGTAAAAGTGGCAACTTCGTCATAGGCGACCACCTCCACTACCACAACGTTGGGAGATTTACCACCTATACTAAAAACTTCAAGTATACGCTTCTTACAAGTTTCTTCCCCCATCCGAGTGAGTACTATGATAAAGAGACTAAATACGGTTATGGGGGTTATGTTAATCTAAAGGCCAAACAAACTGATGTGAGTTCAGGCTTAAACATGTTCCTTGGCCACAGACTTGAGTGGCGATTCTTGAAAGACAAGGTGAACTTAGTTTTGACTGAAACTATTATGTACCAGTCAGAGGATAATACCTTTGACCTAAGGGTTCTAAGTCCCGCAACTGTTTTCCACAACTACTATATCCGCTCCAATGCCAACTCAATCCTATCGCTCGAAGTTGACGTTACCCCAATTAAATATCTCAACATCTACGCACAGGTAGTAGTCGATGAATTTGTCT
>DUOJ01000091.1 GCA_012838895.1 Spirochaetales bacterium | reverse complement strand
TACTACGACCTGATTAGCAGTGCTAAAGCAGACCCTGAAAGAAAAGAACCCTACATTCTCAGAGGTAAACGCCACTAAAATAACTATTTCTCCAATACTCATGATTGTTAGTTTAAAAAACCTCTAGAAGGGGGACTATTGGG
The DNA here is from genome assembly GCA_012838895.1 of Spirochaetales bacterium. GTDB lineage: Bacteria > Spirochaetota > Spirochaetia > Sphaerochaetales > Sphaerochaetaceae > DUOJ01. Next base: position 1,757 of record DUOJ01000091.1, on the reverse strand, counting down.
GGCGAGTTGACGCTTACAGATTAGTGAGGTGGTGAGCGATTTTGTCTTCATTCCCCAAGACAACTACTACCACTCAGCCGAGTACATCAGCAACGAAAATATTACTGCCTACAACTTTGACCACCCCGATGCATTTGATACCGCGCTACTCCATGAACACCTGAGTCTATTAAAGCAGGGGTTACCCATTAAGATGCCCCAGTACGATTTTGTCCACCACCGACGTAAAGAGGAGTATATCGATGTGGTTCCCCGTCCCCTCGTAATAATTGAGGGGTTGATGATCCTCCACGATAAAGAGATTAGAGATCTTCTCGATTTAAAACTCTATGTCGACACCCCCGACGATATCCGCTTTATTAGGCGTCTTCAAAGGGATACCAGCGAGCGGGGGAGGACTGTCGCCTCGGTAGTGCGCCAATACCTCGAGGTGGTACGCCCCGGTCACTTCAATTTTATTGAGCCAACCAAAGCCTTTGCCGATTTAATAATTCCTGAAGGGGGATACAACGAGAGTGCCCTAAAAGTGCTTATTACCTTTGTAAAAGATGTAGCCGGGGTTAACTCTTCCTCTTTCTAAAGATAGTGTAGGGCTCTTTGATTGCTTTGTAAGAGAACTCTTCGGGAACTGGATCGCTTCCCCCTATATAACGGGAACGGTAACAGCGACCAATACGGGCTAAACCTAAAGAGCTCCCTTTAAAGATACCGTGGCGCCTAACGGCTTCCAGCATATAGGTGGAGCAGGAGGGGGTGTAGATGCACGATGGGGGGAGAAGAGGAGAGATGACCACCCTATAAATATGGGTGGGGATAAGAATTATCTCCCGGATGACCCTTAAAAATACCCTTTTAACCTTGCTCATTACCCCAATTTAAGCAAATGTTCAAAAAATAGCAATTAACCTTTGACGAAAGTCTCTCTTTTTGATATATTCCCGGGAGTGTAGATAAGATTAATGTAAGGAGGATAAAGATATGGCAGGTGGAATTTCAAAAAACTCTCGTCGCTTAGGACAAAACGACAAAAGCCTCATGAGTCGTTGGGGTGGAGTCATCAAGATGAAGTCAGTCATGGAAAACGGGAAACTTAAGCATGTCGCCTATTGTGAAAAGAGCGGCAATACTGCCCGTAAACCCAAAGACCTAATGTAAGAGGGTCATTTAAATGGAAAAGCTTGTGTCTCTGATACAGGCTTTTTTTATTTGTAAAAACTATTTTAGCCATGCTAGTGGGAGATCACTCCAATTAGTAGGGAAAATTTTACCATTGAGAAACTGATTAAAGGTGGTATAATTAGTGAACTTATGCCATGAGGATAGCCTTAGTGAGGAGGAGGAATCCAATATTTCTGATTGTTTTACAAAAAGAGCAATGCTAAAAATTAGCAAAACATCCCTTATTTCGCTTGAAACAGGGTGCCAGACAGAAATTTATCTATTCAGAAATAATACCATGTGCTATATTAGTGGTGTATAATGACTCAAAAGAATGTCCATGAGGAGGATTACGTGAAACGTCTTTCAAGAAGTTTTATTCCGGCGTTGTTGGTTGCGTTAATAGCTTTGGCTTTAATCGGATGTCAAACAACTCCGAAAGTTGAAGTAATTGAACCAATCACACCCGTGATTGTGCCTGCTCCTGTGGAGAAACCTGTTGCCGTTGAGGTGGAGGTTGTCCCAGAAGTAGTGGCTGAGGTTCCTGTGGTCAAGGAAGTTCCGGTTGAGGTGGTTGTCTCTAGACCCCCAGTATCGTT
>DUOJ01000090.1 GCA_012838895.1 Spirochaetales bacterium | reverse complement strand
CCCTTTAAGGAGCGAGTCTCCAAAGACTCTAAGAATTTTATCTTCATGTTGCATACTTGCCCCCCCTACAATAGGGCAAATATACTTATTCTAACTTCTTGCTAACAATAGTTTAATATAATCAGAAAGGGGACTATTTTCTAACCAGTTAATATTAACTATACCCCTTTTTTATAAAAGTCCCCTCTTCCAGTTCTTTGAAAGCTTGGTGCACCTCTTCGCGGGTATTCATCACAATGGGGCCACCCCAAGCAATCTCTTCAGCGAGGGGAGGCCCTTCTGCTACGAGAAATCTAACCCCCTTTTTCCCACTCTTCACAACCAAATGCTCCCCATCTTCCATGAGGGCAATTGAGGTGGGACCAACCACCTCGCCCCCGAAGGAGGCCTCTCCGGTGAATACGTAGCAAAAGAGGGCATTGGAGGGGTCCCCTTGGAGAATCCACTCCCGATTGCTTTCCAGCTCGACATCGAGGAGACGCACTGCCACATAGCTCTTCTCAATGGCCCCCATTTGGTCGCCATAGAAGCCGGCAATTATCTTGATGGTAACCCCCTCCTCTTCCACTGTGGTGATCATTTCACCACTTATATCACGATAGGCAGGGTCAACCATCTTCTCTTTTTGGGGGAGGTTTACCCAGAGCTGCACACCTAAAAGGTGGTCACTTTCGAGGGGCATCTCTTGGTGGAGAATCCCACTACCGGCGGTCATCCATTGACACTCCCCTCCCCTAATAACCCCCCGATTACCGAGCGAGTCGCCATGCTCAATCGCTCCACTAATGAGGTAGGTGACCGTCTCAATCCCCCGGTGGGGGTGCCACGGGAACCCCTTCTTATAATCATCGGGGTCAGTTGAGTTAAACCCATCCAAAAGGAGGAACGGATCAAAATCTTTTGCGCTCCTACCCCCAAAGAGGCGTCTCAGCTTTACACCAGCTCCATCAACGCTCTCTTGGCCAACGACTACTCTATTGATTTTTCTTTTCTCCATCTCGACTCCCCTTGTAATTTAATCCTTTAGAGGTAGAATATAAGTGTTTATTGGAAAAAAACAAACTAAGAACTGAAGAGGTAAAAAATGGAAGTTAAGTTTTATCTGTGTGAGAAGTGTAAAAATGTGGTTGAGTTGATCCATTTTGGTGGTGGAGAACTGGTTTGCTGTGGACAACCAATGAAGCTCTTAGAGGAGCAAACTGCCGATGCAGCTGGAGAGAAACACGTCCCTATCTACAAAACTGAAGGGGAGGTAACAACCGTTACTGTTGGCTCAACCCTCCACCCTATGGTCGATGCCCACTACATTATGTGGATAGCTGCTGTAACTAAGGATGGGATCTTTAGAAAAAAACTCTCCCCCAACGACCCCCCTGAGGTGACCTTTGATTGCCTCTCAGATGTGGTCGCTTACTACGAGTATTGTAATATCCACGGGTTGTGGAAAGTAGAGCTCTAAAAGCAGAGCCGGCTAGTTGCCGGCTCTGTAGGTTAGTCGAGTTGGAAAGAGGGGGGAGTGTGCTCCCTCTTCTTTAACTCTTTGTTGAGAGAGTAGAGATTCTTCTCAAAGAGTTGGTAGTTTCTAATGTTCTCTTCGGCGTTGGTCTCCTCTTCTCCCTGCTCAGCTATGAACCAGTCGAGAAACTGCATCGTGCGGTAATCTTTGAGCTCGGCTGCTAGACTATAAATGGTATGAATTGAGTCGGTAACATAGCGCTCGTGCTCTAAGGCTGCCTCCAGTGGCTCTTTGTAGTTGTTAAAAGTGCGTGTGGGGTCATCAATTGCTTTCAGTTTAATGGCATGTCCATTGTTGAGGAGATATTGCCTAATTAGCATGGCATGGTCCTCCTCTTCTAGAGCCTGGATTTTAAACCAGTTTTCATACCCCTCCAACCCCTCATCGCCATAGTAGTTGGCTATCTCGAGGTAGAGGTAGGCTGAAAATAACTCCTTGTTAATCTGCTCATTGAGCAACTCAACTATCTCTTTTTTTAACATTGCTATCCTCCAATATTTAGATAGTACGAGTTTAATCATTTTCACTTTAATCGCCCACTTATTTTATCGCCTTGTCCTCTTTTTTTCCACTGTGTTATAATTTTCTCCATAGAGAGGTGGGCGATGCTTTATAGAGAGTTTGGGAAAACAGGTAAGCGGGTCTCGGTAATTGGGTTTGGAGGGATGCGCTTCAAAGCTGCCGATTACCAAGGGGGAGACTATGAGAGGGCGGTTGAGCTTGTCCATCGAGCCCACGCCTTGGGGATTAACTATTTTGATACCGCCCCCAGCTACTGTGACGACCAGAGTGAGAAGATCTTAGGAGAGGCGTTTAAAACAATGGAGCGCTCCTCATTCTACGTCTCTACCAAGTGTGGCTTGTGGAACGCCAGTAATAAGAGCGAAGGGCGCCGGATGATAGAGCAATCATTAGAGCGTCTTGGTGTTGAAAAGATCGACTTCTATAGTATGTGGTCCATCAAGACAATGGCAGAGTACCACGAGTGCCTTAAAAAAGATGGCCTTTACAGTGCTGCCCTTGAGGCGCAACAAGAGGGGTTGATTGACCATATCTGCTTCACCACCCACCTAGGTGGGGAAGAGATTGCCCAGGTCGCCTTCGATGGCTACTACGAGGGGGTGACCCTTGGCTACAACGCCATCAACTTCGCCTATCGCCAAAAGGGGATTGATGCGTGTCATGCTGCTGGTTTGGGTATTGTGACGATGAATCCCCTCTCAGGAGGTTTAATCCCCTCTTACGAGGAGTACTTCGCCTTCCTTAAGCGGGGTAACGATTCCCTCCCTGTCTCTGCCCTTAAGTTTATCTTGGCCCAAAACAAAGCGACAATTGCCCTACCCGGTTTCTCTTCAGTTGAGGAGGTGGAGGAGAATGTCTTAGCCAGTGTTAGTCTCCCCTCTCCCGATGAGATCTCTCTTGAGGCGATGAGAGCAAACCTCTTTAGTGAACTCAACACCCTCTGCACCACTTGCGCCTATTGCGATTCGTGTCCTGAAGGGGTCCCCATTCCACAGCTCCTCGACTCCTATAATCTCTACATCTTAACTAAAGGGGATGGCAATGAGGTTCTAAAACGTATTAGGAATCACTGGGGGATAAGGGCTGAGGAGGCGGCTAAGTGTAGTGCTTGTGGTCAGTGTGAACTGCTATGTACCCAGAAGCTCCCTATAATCGAGCGCTTAGAGAGGATTGTCTCTTTTATCCAATAGAGGCGACCTGTTGGTCGCCTCCCTCTGAAATTAGAATATCTTAATAGTTCTTAACTGAAATCTCAAAGTGGGCTTGGGGGTGGGCACAGATGGGGCACACCTCAGGGGCTTTTTTACCAACATGGATATGTCCACAAACGTCACACTTCCAGATTTGCTCACCATCGCGGGAGAAGACAATCCCCTCTTCAAGGTTGCTCAATAGCTTAAGGTAGCGCTCTTCATGGGCCTTCTCAATCTTCCCAACGCCTTCAAAAAGGGCAGCGATTCGCTTGAACCCCTCTTCTCGGGCATCTTTGGCAAAGTTGGCGTACATCTCGGTCCACTCATAGTTCTCTCCAGCTGCCGCATCTTTGAGGTTCTGTGATGTTGTCCCAATCTCACCCCCCTCTTGAAGGGCTTGGAACCACAACTTAGCGTGCATATGCTCATTACCGGCTGTCTCTTCAAAGAATTTAGCAATCTGAACATACCCCTCTTTACGAGCTTTGGCCGCCCAGAACGTATACTTACTACGGGCCATCGACTCACCAGCGAAGGCTTCCAACAAGTTTTTTTCCGTTTTTGTCCCTTTTAAATCCATCTTCTCCTCCACGAATAGACAATTTTTGCTTAAGTCCTGTCATAATAACACCCCCTCTAATTGTTAGCAACCAGAAATCTACAATCTGTTATAGAAGGGAACCCTGTAGGGGAAGCCTCTCACGGGGAGCTACCCCCCCACTTAAGAGGGCCACCTTTATCCCCAACTCTTCAAGGACATCGAGAGTCCTCTCTTCTTCGTTGTAGGGGAGAGCTTTGGCAAAGAGGAGGCCACAGTTGATAGCATCGTCTAGAGCGTGGTGGGGACGGTAGGGGAAGTTGAAGTAAGAGGAGAGGAGGGGGAGACTATAACCATTGAGGGTGGGCCACGCTTTACGAGCCAACTTCAGGGTGCAGGTATACCTAATAGGGGGCACCTCCAGCGCGTAGTGGTTGAGGAGTGCTTTAATAATGCCAATATCGAAGGGGGCGTTGTGAGCTATAGTGAGGCTCTCCCCAATAAACTCCCTAATGGTTGGCCACACATCGCTGAAGGTGGGTGCTCCCGCGACATCGGCCTCACTGAGACCATGCACCGCACTGTTCTTGGGGGAAAAATAGGGGGAGGCCGGGGTAAGGAGGGTGTAGTAACTCCTAATAACCCGCTCACCTTCCATCTCGGCTAACCCCACCGAACAAGCACTAATTAGGTCATCGTTAGCTGTTTCAAAGTCGATGGCAACACATTTCATCGCTCACAAATCTCCCCACTTCCCATCATAATCGAGAGGATAGTTAGATCAGTTTGCTCCATCCCCTCGTGACTCAGCAACTTTAGGTTGGCAAAACTTTGGAGGGCATCTTTACCCACAATCCCCGAAAGGGGGGTGGGAGCCTTCCCTTTGAGGGCTAGACGGGTACTCATCCCAGCCGATTCAACTGAAGAGAAAATTTTTAAGGCGCACCCCCCTTTAGCTCCGTCACAGATAATCCCAGTGAGGTCCCCCACCATATTGTTGACACTCCGCTCGAGGGCTGCTACATCGCCCCCTTGAAGGTAGGTTAACCCACAGGCGGTCCCAATGGCAGCGGTAAAGGCGCCACAAAGGGGAGAGAGGCGCCTCTTCTTAGCTGTTAGTACTAGAGCGACTAGGTGGCTCAAGGCGAGGCTCTTTATAAGGAGATGATTAGAGACTTTCAAATACCTCCCCATCACTAAGATGGGAAGCGAGATAGTGATCCCCTGATTACCACTACCACTGTTGATTACAACAGGGAGGGGCAAGCCCGCCATGCGGGCATCAGAACCAGCCGCGGCATAGACGCTCCCTAAACGGTAGGCCTCTTCTAAGGTGGTTGCCTCTTGAGGGAGCCCCTCCCCCATTATTTTACCCACTTCGAGGCCGTAACCAATTTCTCGCCCTACAGTGGCAATTTTGTAGTTAGTGAGGGCTCCTTCGAGGACAAAGTGGAACTCTTCCTCCTCAATCTTCTCACACACCTCAACGATTTGAGCAAGGGAGAGCTCTTCAATTAGCTCTTTGGAGGTGTCACTCTCAACCTCCAGCGGGAGGGAGAGGATGAGGCTATCGTCAATTTGGAGGCGAGAGAAGCGGGTGTGCTCACCACTAATGGTGGCCGAGCTGGTGTGGTTAACACCAATCGCCTTAACGCTGATGTAGAGGGGGGGAGCTTCAGTGGCAAGCGTTAGACTCACCTCAATCTCAAGGGCCTCTCTTTGTTGCTCTTCATCAATTTCACTAAGAATTGCCAGCCCCTTGGCAACCTCACCTGAAGCAACCCCAAGGGCAACAGCGGCTTGAATTCCCATTAGGGAAGAGTTGGGAAGAGCCACCCCTAGGGCATTTTTAACCATATCGCGGCTCGCTGTAATCTCGTAACGGAGTGCCTCTTCGCTGAGGAGCTCCTTAGCCTTAGCCCCTGCCAAAGCTGCTGCAGCCGGTTCGGTGCATCCCATCGCTATCATGAGCTCGCGTTTCAGGAGATGGTAGAATTGGGGGGTATCAAAAGAGGGTTGCACTTAAAACTCCTTTAGGGGAGGGAGGGTGGCCCGAAAGAGGGTCCCTTCAACCTCCAAATGGTAGGTGGTGAGAGAGGCAGAGACAATTAAGCACTCCCCCCTTGCAATCTTAACCTCCCCCTTCGGGTAGGTTAAGAGGACCTCCCCTTCGCTACAGAAGAGGAGTTCGATTACAGCTTCGCGCTCTACAGCGTAATCGCCTTTCTCAAAGAGTCCCAACATAAAGTCGCTAGCTGGAGTCATAATATTCAAACAGCCTGAGCTGTCGTAGACTCGGGGTGCTTTCTCACTCCCCCCACTATTAAAGTTAAGCAGTGATAATAGCTCTGCCAGGTCAACTCTCTTAGGAGTAAGTCCTCCCCGTAAGACGTTGTCGCTGTTGCTCATTAGCTCCACACCGGCCCCCTTAACGTAAGCATGTAGAGTCCCTGGAGCAAGATAGAGGGCCTCCCCTACCTCTAGATGGAGAACTTCCATAAAATAGGG
>DUOJ01000089.1 GCA_012838895.1 Spirochaetales bacterium | reverse complement strand
TTAGTAGCCAACCAAGAGAGAGAGTGCATTATAAAGGCTAAATCAGCTTTTGATGCTGGAGCCAGGACCCCTGCAGGAGAAAAGCGAGGGTCGTTTATGAGGAGCGGATTATCTTTCCCTTCCCACTTAGTTGAGTAGGGGGGATTAGAAACGATAGCTTCAAATGGTTCGTCGTCCCAATGTTTAGGGTCTTTTAAGGTATCGCCTTGGGCAATGTCAAACTTATCGTAGTCGATATCATGTAAGAACATATTAATTCTACAGAGGTTGTAGGTAGTTATATTAATCTCTTGTCCAAAAAACCCTTGTCTAATGTTTTCCTCCCCAAGGATTTTTTCAAACTTAAGTAAGAGAGAACCTGATCCACAAGCTGGGTCGTATACTTTGTTTACTTCTGTCTTGCCTACCAGAGCTATGTGAGCTAATAGTTCAGATACCTCTTGAGGTGTAAAATATTCACCGCCACTTTTACCAGCATTAGAGGCATACATCCCCATCAGATATTCATAGGCATCACCAAAAGCATCAATAGTGTTGTCTTGGTAGTTGCCTAACTTCATCTCTGCAATACCATCTAGTAATTTAACTAACTTTTCATTTCTATTTTTTACTGTGGGACCTAATTTATTACTGTTTACATCCATATCGTCAAATAGCCCTGAAAAGTTAGCTTCACTAGCCGTTCCTTCAGCAGAAGCTTCTATACTTTTGAAGATAGATTCTAAAGTTTCATTTAAGTTTTCATCATGAGCAGCGTTCCTTCTAACATTTTCAAACAGCTGGCTTGGAAGAATAAAGAAGCCTTTTGTGTTAACCATATCTTCTCTAGCTATTTCTGCTTCATCATCTCTCAATTCAGCATAGCTAAAGTCTTCGTATTCAAGTCCTGCACTTCGTTGGATGTTATTAATGTACTGTGTTAGGTTTTCAGAAATGTAACGATAGAAGAGAAGACCTAAAACATATTGTTTGAAATCCCACCCATCAACGCTACCTCTTAAAATGTTTGCAATATTCCAAATAGACCTGTGAAGCTCAGCTCTCTCTTGTTCTTTTTTAGTTGCCATCTACTCTGATTCCTTTTTGGTTGGTTTGTATACGTTTTCTATAATAGCATATATTCATTATGGGAGGATTGGTGAAAATCATTATTTAATTTATTGATAGACATAGCCATGTCAGGTTGCTATGGTAGTATTAAGCAGCAAAGATTTACGCGATAGAGAAAATAATTTACTAGCTGGTAATACAATCAGGTAGTTGGTGGTAATGGTTTTGGGGAGATACCGTGTACAATATTAAAAATAAGACCGCAAGAAAGATTGAGTATACTACTTTTTCAGAGCTGAATATGTTAGAGAGCGATATAGAAGAAATCTTACGGAATAGTATTGAAATGCTCTGTGATGATGAAGAGTCAATGCTAATTGTTGGCAGGCAAGTTAGAAATCAAAGTAGAGGGCGTAGCGACCTGACTGCTATAGATAATAATGGCAACATAGTACTTATCGAGATAAAAAGAGACAAGAATGATATTGTGGGTCGCAGTGAAGCTTTTGAGTTCCAAGCAATTAGATATGCGGCTAGTTATGCAACAATAAATGAAATTGAGGACCTTGTTGAGAAAGTGTATGCTCCCTATATTGAAAAATACAGGGATGAATTTGAGCTTGGAGAGCTGACATCTTATGAACTGGGGATTAGGAAAGTAAATGAATTTTTAGAAGAAAATAACGCTGTTAGTAATTTTAATAGGAAGCAAAGAATTCTATTGGTTGCATCCAACTTTGATGAGCAAACTCTGTCAGCTGTGGCTTGGCTTAATAGCAACAATGTCGACATGAGTTGCTATAAACTTAATCCGTATAAACTTAATGATGAGCTATTCTTTAAAATAGATAAGATATTGCCACTACCCGATTATGATGAATTCTATGTAGATATTACAGATTCTCCTATTAAACAATATGCAGACAAAAAGAAAATCACAAGAAGGGTTCTGCCTAAAATTGATAAAATGCTGGAATGGGGAGTCGTCAAGGAAGGAGACATAATTGTTCCCAAAGGTAAAACTGAGGAAGCAGAATTACTAGCTAATGGTAATGTCTTAGTGAACGGTGAAGAAATGTCAATGCAAACATGGCTTAAGACTGTTTTTGGCTGGTCAAGTGTCGAGACCTACGGATTCACCATCCATAAAGAGTCAGGAAAAACACTTTCTCAAATCAGAATGGAGTATATGGTGAAAGAGGATTGAGAGACCTATATTTTTTTAAATGCTAAATAAGAAAGCCCATATTTTGAAGGTTATATTATGGTAAGAATACCAAGAGTAATATGATTACACCTATTGTGCCCACAAATTTTATTCTATCATGATATTTGATTAGTGATAGGAGATGTGAAATTTACTAAGTCATGGATTTATTGTGGCAGTAAGAAGTTTTATATATAAGCCACTATCTGCTGCACTATTATCACAACACCATTGATACCTACAAAGATATAGACATATTTCTTTAACCATTCGAGCTTGAGGGCTTTGAAGACTAGTAGGCCTAATAGTAGTCCTAGAGCAAGTCCTAGCCACCCATATAAGATAAATTGGAGGTTATCAAAATGTAAGTCACCCTTAAAGTAACGGGTCATTAAATTGGTAAAGTTATTGATTGAAAAGAAAGCTTGACTGGTGGCTAGGTAGGAGAGCTTATCTGCAGTTGCCGGTAATAGGTACAGAACAGCTGGAGGCCCCCCTATCCCAAAGAGACCATTACCTATACCGGTAAGGGAGCCCATAGCAACACCCGTCTTCATGTTAGGCTTTATATTTATCTTGCCAGAGTAGAGGAGCATGTAGATGGAGAGGATTACCAATACTAACCCTAGCATCCCTTTTAGTAGTCCCACTTCGATCGAATGGGAGAGAATCGAAAAGCCTATTCCTAAAAGGACAGAGGGGATCAACATTGGGACCATCGTCTTGTACTGAATATGTTTGTGATAGCGGATTGTTAAGAAGAGGGTATTAACAAGGGCAAAAGCTTGGCTAAGGGCTATTGCTTCACCATAGGGGAAGATTCTACAAAGGAAGATCATGGAGAAAACTCCAAATCCAAACCCTATGCTTGTTTGAAAGAAGGTAGCTACAGTGGTAATTATTATGACCGCAACTATCTTACCCATAGCCCCTCCTTTAGCACCAAGTCTTTAACCTTTGAGTAGACTGAAGAGTGGAATTAGACCTATTTCTCCCAATACATAAAGAGGTTCTTGGATATTTCTTGGGAAGCTTCATGTAATACTGGAACATAATTTAGTAATTCTCCCGCATCCTTCAATCCGACGAATCCACTAAATGAGAGGGCTGCGATTATAGCATCATTTGCATCCCTAATTGGAACAGCTATACAACTACCGTTGTTGGCACTCTCTTTATGGTCAATTGCATAGCCCTGTTTAGCAACATCTCTCAGTTCTTGCCAAAAGAGATCAACATCGGTGATTGTGTGCTTTGTGAAAGGGACCATCTCAGTTGAGTTAATAATATTTTCAGCCAGATGGATTGGGAGCTCTGATAAAAGAATCTTACCACCAGCACAGGCATAGAAGGGGAGGTTGGCGTAGAGGGGAGGGATGTAATCTACTAAATTCTTAGTACGCGATTGACCCATTATAAAGATTTTAGAGCCCTCTCTAACCGTTAGGTTCATAGCTTGGTTATATTTTTCGGTATATTTCTCCATTATGATTAGGGCTACTTCTTTTAACGCTAAATACATATTATCTTTGCCAAGGATGAAGCTGAGCTTCTCTCCAGCAATATATCTACCATCATTAAATTGAAAAACCCAGCCATTAAGCTCTAAAGTCTTTAGAATTCGAAAGGCGGTAGAGGGGTTTATCTCACACTTCTTAGCTATAGCGTTGACGCCTAAACCCTCTTTTTCGAATCTTAGTATATCTAAAACCTGTAATGCTCGATCCACCATTTTAATTATTTCAGGTTTTTGTTCTGTATCTTTCATTTCAAATCCTTTTATGTTAATAATTCGATTAAAAATCGGAATAACTGTTATTTAATCTTAACATATTACAGTAATGAACTTTATTCAAAAAACTCTGAGTTGTCAACCAAAAGAGTATAAACAAACACACATGCGAGATGTAGTCGGAATAATTATTCCAAGAAAAAATTAAAGCTTTAACATTCTTACTTAAAGGTATTATTTAAGAGACAACTTTAAGCATAAAGTGCTTAAAATTAATGAAATTACCTAAATATATAGGATGAAGAGAAATTAGAAGGGGATAAAATCATATTATTTGGGGTTGACAACGAGGTTAAGCTAGGCTAAATTAATAAATAGGAATGGGTATTCCGAAAATAATAAGAACGATAGGAGAGCTTGAAATGAGTAGAGAAAAGTTAACAGGAATTTACATACCGATGGTAACCCCTTTTAACAAAGATGAGTCTATTAACTTTAAAGGATTGGCAGAGTGTGCCAATTTCTTAGTTGAGAATGGAGTAACAGGGATTATCCCTTCAGGTAGTACTGGAGAAATGGTTGGTCTAAGAGTCGATGAGCAAATTGCTGTAAACACAGCTACTATTAAAGCTGCCAATGGAAGGGCTAAAGTTGTATGTTCCACCGGTGCCTATCGTACTTGCGATGTAGTTAAGATGTCAGAAGCTGCTGAAGCAGAAGGGGCCGATGGGGTTATGGTTGTTACTCCTTGGTACATGGCTCCCAATGAGAAAGAGCTCCTCCTCCATTTTGAAACGATTAGAAAAGCGATTGATATACCCATTATGGTTTACCACAACCCCTACTATTCAACTTGCTTAATGAGTGATGAGTTTATGGCTAAGCTCTACAATGATGGCTTTGTTGATGCAGTCAAAGAGCGCCAAGCTGACGTATATAGACAGCAGAACCTCAGGTTCTTAACCGATGATAACTTTGGAATTTTCTACGGTTACGATATTTGTCCCGTTGAGAGTTTAAGTTGCTGGGCTGATGGTTGGGTATGTGGAACAGGAAACCTATTCCCAGCAGAGAATACAAAAGTCTACCAACTTGCAAGTCAGAGGAAGATGGAAGAGGCGATGGATTACCACTTCAAGAAGATTAGACCCTATTTGCCCCTCTTCACCAAACCCACTGCTGAAGGATTACCCACGCCTTGGTTGCAGATCATTAAGGAGGGGATGAAACTACGCGGTGTTGATGCAGGTTACTGTCGCAAACCGGTAATTTCAGAGCTCCCAGTTGACGTAATGAAAACTTTGAAAGCAGTATTGAAAGATTACGGTCATATCTCTTAATAAGCTGAGGAAAGTAAAATGGTAAAGAAGAAAGTTGAGGTATTAGTAGCCGGTGGAGGAACCGCCGGTGTTATCGCTGGACTCGCTGCGGCTAGAGGTGGTGCTAATACACTAATAATTGAGAAGCAAAGATGCCTTGGGGGCCAATTCACAGTTGGTATGCAGGGTGCTTGGGTCGGGTTCAGTGATAAAGAGAAAGTAATTGTCAAGGGAATCGCATGGGAGTTACGAAATCGACTACACGAGAAGAACGCTATGGTTGAAGACGACCCAGAAACCGATGTCTGTTTCTTGTACGACCCCGAGATTGCCAAAGTTGTTCTCGACGAGATGGTCGCAGCAGAACCCAACCTCTCTGTCTTCCTCGACACTTCGATTGTCGATGTAATCATGGAAGGGGATAAAGTTGTGGGGCTCATTGCCCTTTCTGGGTCTGAACTGACCGAGATTAGGGCACAGGTTGTTGTTGACTGTTCTGGGGACGCCGTTGTTGCGGCAAAATCGGGAGCATCCTATGAGATAAGACCTAAAAAAGATATTCAGCCTATGACCCTAATGGGGAAGATGGCTGGAGTCGATATTGAGCGAGTGAAAGAGTATTACAAAGAGAATCCCCCCGTTGTTGACCATATGGTACCTCCCGCCTGGAGAGAATTCAAAACTTTTCCAGGATTTATGCACTATGGACTCCACGATGAGTTGAAAGATGTTGAACTGCCCGAAGATCTAGAGTACTTGCGTTCCTGGTTAGCTATCTTCACATCAACTCCCAATGCTGGAGAATTCACTATTAACTGTTCTGGAGCGATTGAAGCCCACAGTATTGAAGGTTTTGGTGAGAGGACAAAGCAGGAGATATTTTCTCAAAAGTGCCTCTACGATGTAGCTACGGTCCTTAAGCGTTATGTGCCGGGGTTCGAAAACGCCTATCTAACTTCGATAGCTGGTCTATTGGGAATTAGAGAGAGTCGTAGAATTGAAGGGGATTACAAAGTGACTCTTGATGACTTCCTTGAGGCAAAAGATTTCGAAGACAGTATTGGCCGAGGAGCAATGCCCGCCGGTGTACACACTCCCGATGGAATAACAATGAACGTCTACAACCTAGAGCCTGGTAAATCGATGACAATCCCCTACAGGTGTATGTTGCCTCGTGGTAAAGATGGAATTATTGTGGCTGGCCGGTGTGTCTCTTATGAGGCCCCCGTAGCTAACTGTATCCGTTGTATGCCCCAATGCATGGCGATGGGGGAGGCCGCTGGAGTAGCCGCCGCTCTGGCAGTAAAGAGTGGGGTCGAACCACGCGATGTCGATATCTCTAAGTTACAAGCAAAATTAAGAGCCAATGGAGCGATAATTTAATTTTGGGTACCTAAAACATATTTAGGGTAAAAAAGGAGAAGGAAATGAAAAAAGGAATTTTTATCCTACTGCTAATTTTAGTAATGGGATCTCTGGTATTTGCCGGAGGAAAAGGAGAGAAAGCTGTTGATGCTTCAGCTACCGAAAAAATAATTATTTGGACAAACTTGACTGCCGATGCTCAAGCAAAAGTCCTAAATAAGCAATTTACCGAAGTTGCGGCAGAGATGGGCGTTGAAGTTGAGATGGTTACTATCTCATTTAACGATATGTATACCAAATTGGCAACGGCTGTTGAGTCTGGCAATGTACCTGATATCATGCACACTAACTTTGCTGGATCTGCTTATCTCCAATCACAAGGGATCATCATAGATATGGATGATGTCATTGATGGGATTGGGAGAGATGATTTTATCTCATCCTACCTTCACGTTCTAAATGCAGATGGCAAAACTTGGGGAGTTCCAGACTGGGCTCTACACACTTCTGTGTGGTACAGAAAAGATCTATTTAAGCAATACAACATAGAGATTCCCCAAAACTGGGCCGAGTTTGAAGCTGTAGCTAAGAAATTAACATTAGATACAAACAGAGATGGCAAAGTTGACATCTACGGTTTCCCTGTACCAATGCATGCCGTTCAAGTTGCCCCACAAACCTATTATGAATTCCTCTACTCAGCTGGAGTCACCACATTTGATCCCAAAACAGGTGAGTACTCATTTGGGAAACAGAAGCGAGAGGCCAAAGAGGTTATGGATTACATGATCAATCTCTATAAAACAACCTCTCCTCCAGCTGCCATTGAGTGGTCTTGGAACGAGTATCGTAACGCCCTCGTAGAGGGGACGGTTGCCATGACTCTCGACATGGGTGCTGTTATTGGGTTGGCTCAAAGCAACAACCCCGAGATGGTTGAGAAATTGGGCTGTTTTGACTTGCCCGGTAGATACGGAGTGAAACCTGCCTCTTTTGGAAGCGGTTACGCATTCGTCGTTAGCAAGCAAGGCTCTGACAAAAAACAGGCGATTAAGAAAGAGTTCGTAAGCCGGCTCTATACCTCTGAAAGAGCTGCTGAGAGAGCCCTCTCTAGACCAATGTTTGCTTTCCCCTCACTCTACTCCGCTCTAGAGATTTACAAGTTGAGTCCTCTTGTGGCACTTTTCCAAGAACAGATTGCTACCATTACTGATGCCTTTGAGAACAACAACTGGTACTGGTATGGGATGGAAAATGGTCTAAGCCAAATGTCTTCCCAAATTGAAGCTACAACCTTCTTTGGTGAGGCTCTACAGAGTGTTGCTCTCGGAAGAGAGACTTCTGAGAAAGCCGTTGATTATATCGATAGGCAATTGCAAGAACAACTCTTATTAATCGAGTAGTGAATTAATGGTATGCCTAGGTTTACAAATGTAAGCCTAGGCGTTATTACTTTATTTTAGGGGGTTCGTTGTGAAAGCAAACAAAAGTGGGCTAACTAGTAATCAAACATTAGGAAAGATATTCATCATTCCACTCGTTGCTTTTCTCTTAGTTTTCATG
>DUOJ01000009.1 GCA_012838895.1 Spirochaetales bacterium | reverse complement strand
TTGGGATGCTTTTCACAAATTTGGCGCAAGGTTAAATCCTCTTCCATATGGAGGGGGACAAAGTGGGCTTCGTCGGGGTCAACACCTGCAAAGTGGACCGGGTACTCAATTAAGTCACTGCGGTAGACCCCAATGGCGATTGTCTTCCTCTTTTGTCCAAAATTGTGGCACAGTTTCTCTTGAGACTGAATCAAGTTTAGGAGGATCTCTTCGTCTACCATCCTCCCTTCGGCGGCAAAGCCAATTGAGAAGGGGCGCACCTTTTCGGCACTGGCGTGGACAATTAAACTCCTCCCTTCACTCTCGATAGTCTCCTCTTCAGTGGAGAAGAAGTCGTACTGAGGGATAATTTTATCGCGGTAACAGGCGAGCTGGCGGGCTAGTCCCGCCCCTGACCAGAGGTCGGGTCGGTTGGTGTCGTTGAGTTCAAACTTATAGAGATTCTCTTCGGTGTCGAACCAATCGAGTTCGGCTTTAGCCACCGGAAGCATCTCTTCCAACTCATCATTACTGTAGGCAGCGCCTAAGAGCGCATTGAATAGTTTTTCATGGACCTCAATTTTAGGCATTAGTTTCCTCTCCTCATCCGCACACTCTCAATATTGGGTGTAAAGAGCTCTCTCAAATCGTTTAAGCCCAAGTGCATCAGGGCCATCCGGTCAATCCCCAACCCCCAAGCTAATACAGGGACGTCAATCCCTAAGGGTTTTGTCACCTCGGGGCGGAAAATTCCGCTCCCACCCAACTCAATCCACCCTAGAATGGGGTGTTTGATATGGACCTCAATGGAGGGTTCGGTGAAAGGGAAGTAGCCAGGAACATACTTCACCTCTTCGGCTCCAGCCACCTCTTCGGCAAACATCTTAAGGAGTCCAAGGAGGGTCTTTAGGTTAACATCCTCCCCTAAGACAATCCCTTCGGTCTGATAAAAGTCAGCACCATGGGTTGCATCGACTTGGTCGTAGCGGAAACAGCGCACCACCCCAAAGTACTTACCTGGAATTTTTGCTTTAGTAAGCTGCTTAGCGGAGAGGACCGTCCCCTGAGAGCGCATCACTTGGCGCCGGGTAAACTCGTGGTCAAAGGGGTATTGCCAGCCACGGCTACCGGTTATCCACCCATCTTCGTGGGTCTGGGCTACTTGCCCTAAGAAGGGCTCTTCAATCTCTCTAATATGGCGAGGCTCTTTAAGGTAGTAGACGTCGTGGATATCACGGGCGCTATGGAACTGAGGCATGAAGAGGGCGTCTCCATTCCAGAACTCACTCTCCACTAAAGGACCATCAAACTCCTCAAAGCCGAGGGCGGTAAGTTTATCTTTGACCCACGTTAAATAGGAGCTGTAGGGATTTTTACGCCCTGGTAACAATCTCCCTGGAGGGGTATTGAGGTTGTAGGGGCGAAACTCTTTCCCTTTCCAAGAGCCCGAAATTAACATCGCTGAGGTGAGACTTCCCAGCTCTTCGCCCGTTATATTGGCCTTTAAGAGGGCCTCTTTGGCACTAATCCCCTCCTTGGTAATCGTATAGGTAATATCCTCCCGCTCAATAACCTTGAAGGGAGAATTTGCAGCACCCCGCTTCTTGCTATTGCGCTCGAGATAGGCAGCCTCATCGCTGTTGAGCTCCGTTTGCTCTATGGGGGATTGAGCTGCTAGGGCGAGTAACTTTTTAGAGATAGCCACCTCTTCTGGGGGGGTAGCTGAGACAGCTTCAGCCCGCTTCTCCTCCCCCATCTTGCAACTCCCCCACCTTGAAAGGAGTCCAAAGGCGGAACCAACATCACTATTTTCTAGCTTCAATTTAGAACTTAGCTCGGGGAGGGTATGAGGACCTTCATCCTTTAAGAGGTTGAAGATTCTCTCAACCGGAGTCCCCTTCTCAAGGTACTCACTCCCGAGAGGGGTCAGTTCGTATAATGTGCGTGCTTGGCGTGAGGACTCCTCAACCAACCCTTTGGCTTGGAGCCAACTAAACGCTTGGTTACATTGCCCAACATTGTATTCGAGTTCATCTATGAGTCGCTGGGAGGTTATCATCTCTCCGGTAGCGACGTGCCTCAACACCTTTATCTCGAGCGGGTGGAGGTTCCGTACATCTATATCCATCTTTAAACCCCTTTCTGATTTAGAGTTTCATTTGGGCTATTGTAGCGAGTCGGCAGAAAAAATAAAAGGGGAAGAGGCTAGCGTTAAGAAACTAATATATGGTACACATTTAGTATGAATAGAGACGCAACCCCCATTAAACGGGCCCTCATCTCCCTCTCTGATAAAGAGGGGATTGTAGAGCTGGCCACCACCTTAGCCAAAGCAGGTGTTGAGATCATCTCAACCGGCAATACAGCGAAGCTCCTAATAGAGGCGGGCATAGAGGTGCAAGAGGTGGCCACCTACACCGGTTTCCCCGAAATCTTTGGGGGTCGGGTCAAAACCCTCCACCCTAAAATAGCGGGGGGAATCTTAACTCGTAGAGATTGCGATGGTGAAGAGGCGATAAAACACAACATCCCAACAATCGATTTAGTGGTGTGTAACCTCTACCCCTTTAGGGAGACAATCGAGCATCGGGGAACCTCTCTAGAGGAAGCCTTGGAAAAGATTGACATTGGTGGAGTGACCCTGATACGTGCCGCTGCTAAAAACTTTGGGTGGGTTACCGTCTTAACCGACAAGGGAGACTACCCACAAATTGGGGAGTTGCTAGCTAAAGGGGGAGGAATCCCTTATGAGATTCGCAAAGCGTTAGCCGCTAAAGCCTTTGCCTACAGCGCCTCTTATGATGCCCTTGTCGCCCACTACCTCAACCGTGAGCCCTTCCCAGAGAGTCTCACCCTCACCTTCACCAAAGAGAATCTTCCCCTCCGCTACGGAGAAAACCCCCACCAAATGGGGGCTGTTTATAGGGGGATCACCAGCTGTGACCCCTTTAGCCTCTTAGAGTGCCACCCCTTGCAAGGGAAGCAACTCTCCTACAACAACCTCTACGACACCTATGGAGCGGTGGAGACTTTGAGAGAGTTTAATGAGTGTGCTTGTGTCATTGTCAAACACGCCACCCCCTGTGGGGTAGCTCTAGGGGCAACTCCTTTAGAGGCTCTTAAGAGAGCCTTCCTCGCTGATGAGCTGAGTGCCTTTGGGGGCATTATAGCCCTCAATCGCGAGGTGGATGGTGCTATAGCCCACTTCTTAGAGCCCCTCTTCATTGAGATTTTAATCGCCCCCTCTTATACAGAAGAGGCCCTCACCCTCCTCAAGAAACGTCGTAATTTGAGGGTGTTAGAGAGTGGTTCTCTTCCCCCCCTTACCCCAATTGTAGGGGGACGCTTTATAGGAAAGGACCTCTTAGTCCAAGAGCGTGATGCAAAGATGATTAAAGAAGATGAGTTGACTCTAGTGACGAAAGTGGAGGTTAGTAAACAACAACTTAGCGACCTCCTCTTTGCCTGGAAGGTGGTGAAGCACGTCAAGTCAAACGCCATAGTGAGTGCCAAGGGGGGCGTCACTTGTGGAATTGGGGGGGGACAAGTCTCCCGCATTGATGCCCTTAAAATTGCCCTTGCTAAGAGTGGCACTACCGAAGGATTGGTTATAGCCTCCGACGCCTTCTTCCCCTTTAGAGACTCAATCGACTATATGGCGACGAGGGGGGTGGTGGCAATTATCCAGCCGGGTGGTTCAATTAGGGATGAGGAGGTGATTGCAGCTTGTAACGAGGCGGGGATTGCCATGCTCTTCACCGGCTATCGCGCCTTCCTCCACGGCTAGTTCTCTTGAATTAAAACCTTCTCAATAAAACCTAAGTAAAGGGTGTGGTAGTCGCCCGCTTTGTAGTTGTCAATAATGGTTGGATCGATAAACCCCTCTGGAGCAATAGGGGTCTTAGAAGCGAGTTGACAACAAAAGACGGTATTAGCTTCACTATAGGTGAGGTAGTTATCAACAGTAACAACATTCAAGCCGGTAGCGGCCATCTTATCGGTGTCGCGCCCCGAGTGGGAGCCACAAAACTCTAAAGCCCTCCTGTATTGAGGGGGAAAAAAGGAGATTGAAAAGCGCGCCCCCTCCTCTAAAAATTGGTGGGTGTAGCGGGTGTTACGCACTACGATAGCGTAGGTGGGCTTACGCCAGATAAACCCCATAAAACCCCAACTGGCAGTCATAGTGTTCCACTTATCTTCGTTGCCAACGGTTATTAAGAAAGCCTCTTCCCCAATTGTAGTAAAGGGGTTGAGCTCTAGAGACGAAATATCGATTTCACTAAACATCGCCACCCTCCATTCTCTTTAAAATATTACACTCTCCAGTATAGCTACCCCTATTTTAGGTGTCAATTAAGGGGTTCTATTGCTTTTAACGGGGGCAAATGGTATATAGAAGGTGAGAATTAATAATAGTAGGAACATCTCTTTATGGTTAAACAGTATATTAGCGATCTAAAGCAAGAATTTAGGGGCTATTCGGGGCGAGGAGCGGCCAAAGACTTTTTTGCCTCTCTTAATGTAGCGGCTGTAGCCCTCCCTCTTTCACTCGCCTTTGCCATTGCCAGTGGTCTAGAGGGGGCGGCGGGACTCATCACCGCCATCATTGCCGGCTTAGTTATTGGAACCTTGGGAGGGTCCTCTTTCTCGATTAGCGGCCCTTCGGGGGCGATGGTAGCGATTCTCTTCCCCATTGCCTCACAGTATGGGTCTGAAGGAATCTTCATTACCGGCTTCCTCTCAGCTCTCCTTTTGATTATCGCCTCTTTTTTGAAGGGGGGTAAACTCGTTGCCATTATCCCCTCGCCGGTCATTACCGGGTTCACCTCGGGGATTGCCCTCCACATCGCCTTTGGTCAAATCGATAACTTCTTCGGGACAAAGAGCCAAGGGACAACTATCTACTCGAGAGTTGCCTCCTACTTTGTCAACGGCTTTGCCGTTCAATGGCAACCCCTCTTCTTTGGCCTTTTGGCTGTTTTGATTATGGTTTTCTGGCCAAAGAAGCTAGCAAAATATATCCCAGGGTCGTTAGCAGGGATCATTGTTGCCCTAATTTTGAATATGGCCCTCCCCTTTAATGTGGCGGAGGTGGGTCTCATTAAGAGGAGTCTTATCCTCCCTGAGCGTCTCTCTTTCTCAATGCTCACTTGGCAGGGGATAAAGCCGTTCATCCTCCCCGCTTTCAGCCTAGCCCTATTAGGGATGATCACCACCCTCCTGTGTGGAGCAGCGGGGGGTAGGCTAACTAAGGAGAAGATGAATGGGGAGCGTGAGCTCTTGGCCCAAGGGATTGCCAACCTAATCTTCCCCTTCTTGGGGGGAGTGCCGGGGTGTGGAGCCGTCGCCCGCTCCATCATTGGGATAAAATCGGGGGGAAAGACTAGGATGGTCGCTGTCTTCCAATCGCTTGTCCTTCTCCTCTTAATCTTCCTCCTCTCCCCCGTCATTGCCGCCATCCCCCTCTCCGCTCTAGCGGGGGTGTTGATGGTGACTGCTTGGCGGATGAACGACTGGAAGAGTATTAAGCGCTCTTATAAGAAGCGCTACCGCACCTCAATTGCCCTATTTCTCGCCACCATAATTTCGACAGTGGCCTTCAACCTCACTATTGCCATCTTTGTTGGAGTGGGGCTTTCAGTTATCCTCTTTGTTTTTAAGAGCGCCTCTCTTGAGGTGACCGTTACCAATATTGACAATCGCCACGAACTGGGGAGGAATATAACTAAAGAGGTCTCTGAAGTGCGACTCGTCTATGTGACAGGGCAGCTCTTCTTTGGCTCCAAAGAGAGCTTTATTAGGGCAATGGAGGAGATCGAGGGGGCCTCAACGGTTATCCTCTCTCTCAGAGGAGTCCCTTCAATCGACCACAGTGCAATGCTCGCCCTTGAAGACCTCCATAGAAACTTTAAGGAGAGGGGGGTTAAGATGATCTTCAGTGGCTTACAACCCCAAGTGTTGGAACAATTCGACCGCTGGAGCTTCAATGAGTCCCCTATTTATAACAATGCTGTGGAAGCAATTGACTCAATTCCGCTTAAGGGGTGACTTGACACCTCGAAGCTATTATTGCTATGCCATAGGGGTAGAGAAATCTAAAAGGAGAGGGTTATGACTCCGATTGCAATTCCCCCGTTAACTAAAGATTTAGTGCGAGTTTTAATCGACGCTGACACTATTCAGCGCCGTGTTGATGAGCTGGCTAGGCAGATTAATAAGTCCTATAAAGGGATTGAAAAACCCCTCATTCTAGTGGGAGTTTTGAAAGGCTCCTTCATCTTCCTCGCCGACCTGTGTCGCCGTCTCACGGTTCCCCACATGGTCGACTTTATCTCCCTCTCAAGTTATGCCGACTCCTCAGAGATTACCGGTAACGTGCGACTTATCATGGATGCACGGGAGAATATTGAGAACCGCGATGTGATGATTGTCGAAGACATTTTAGATAGTGGCTTCACTTTAGATTATCTGTGCCGCAACTTTACCGCGCGAAATCCGGCCTCCCTCAAGACCGCTGTCCTCCTCGATAAACCGGAGCGACGTCGCATTGATGTTAAGTTAGATTACTGGGGCTTTCAAATACCCGATGTTTGGGTCGTGGGCTACGGTTTAGATTATGCCGAACGCTACCGCACCCTCCCCTATATCGCCGAGATGGTTCCTGTAGAGGGGTAACAATGGCCAATGAGTACTATGTAGGGTACAACAAAATCCATAAATTGGTGAAATCGCTCGCCGAAGAGATTACAGCCAGTGGCTTCACCCCCGATGTTATAGTTGCCATTGGCTCGGGGGGGTTCATTCCAGCCAGGATTATGAAGACCTACATCAACCGCCCCATCTTTACAGTGGGGATCTCCTACTACGGAGTTGACCAGCAACACTTCAGCTACCCTAAGAAGATTCAATGGATTGACGAGACTCGTCAACAACTTGAGGGGCAAAGGGTCCTTTTAATTGATGAGGTGGACGACACCCGTGTCACCCTCAGCTACTGTATTGGGGAGCTTCTCAACCATAAACCTGAAGAGATTGCCGTGGCAGTTTTACAAAACAAACGGAAGGTAAAGGGGGCTCAGTTTCCCCCCGAGATAAAACTCTACTTTGCCGGAGAAGAGATTGATGACCTGTGGATAAAATATCCGTGGGATGCGCTAGAGATAGATGAACACCTGCTAATGTGTGGCAAGAAGGAGATTGAGGTATGAGCGTTAGAGCGATTGTAGGAGCCCAATGGGGCGATGAGGGGAAAGGGAGAATTGTCGACTACCTAGCTCAAAAAGCTGAGGTTGTTATCCGCTACCAAGGGGGAGACAACGCTGGCCACACCGTTATCAACGATAAGGGGAAGTTTGCCCTCCATATGATCCCTTCGGGAATCTTCAACCCTGCCACCACCTGCCTTGTTGGGGCGGGAACTGTGGTCAACTTCGATACTATGGAGCAAGAACTAGCCTCCATTGCGAAAGCTGGCGTTACCGGCGAGAACCTCTTTATAGATTGGCGCGCCCACCTAATCCTCCCCTTCCACTGCCTCCTTGATGGGGCTGAAGAGGCGAGTAAAAAGAGCGGTTGGGCGGTGGGAACTACCAAGCGGGGAGTTGGCCCCTGCTACGCCGACAAAGCAGCCCGCGTAGGGATTCGTGCAGCCGATATCCTCGACCCCGAGCGCCTCAAGGTGCGCCTTGAAATGCTCCTTCCCCAAAAGAACGAACAGCTGCGACACTACAATCTCCCCGAAGTGACCGTTGAAGAGTTGATGAATAAATGTGCCACTTGGAGAGATAAATTTGGCTCCAAGATAATCGACACCCTCCCCATCCTCCGTGATGCCGTTAAGGGGGGCAAAGAGGTGCTCCTTGAGGGACAATTGGGGATTATGAGGGATTTGGATTGGGGGATTTACCCCTATACCACCAGTAGCAACCCCACAGCCGGGGGAGCTTGTAGTGGTGCGGGCCTCTCCCCCCGCTACATTGACTCTATCGTTGGAGTTGTTAAAGCCTACTCCACCTCGGTGGGAGGGGGCCCCTTCCCCACCGAATTAGAGGATGAGGTGGGAGAGAAGCTGCGCTCCATTGGGGGCGAGTTTGGAGCCACAACCGGAAGGCCCCGTCGCTGTGGTTGGTTTGATGGAGTGGCTGCCGCCTTCTCATGTTGGATTAACGGCTTCACCTCAATCGCCATCACTAAGCTAGATGTTCTCGATGAGTTTGAGACTATCAAGATATGTGTCGCCTATGAGCTAGATGGTGAGATTACCACCAACCTCCCCGACACCGCTGGTCAAGAACGAGTGCGTCCCATCTACGAAGAGATGGAGGGGTGGATGGAGAGTACGAAAGAGGCTCGCACTTGGGAGGAACTTCCCCCCAAAGCTCAAGCCTACGTTAAGCGTCTTGAAGAGCTCACCGGAGCCCCCATCGGTTTTGTCTCGGTGGGACCTGAGCGTGAGCAGATTATTATAATGGAGGAGTGATGTTTAACCACACCACCTACATCTCCCCTTTCACTTGGCGCTACGGCTCAGACCAAATGAGAGCCCTCTGGAGCGAAGTTAACAAGCGCAAAACTTTGCGCAAAATTTGGATTGCTCTGGCAGAAGTACAGAGTGAACTGGGATTGGTAACCGCTGAACAAGTAGCCGACTTAGTAAGGCAAAAAGATAATATCGATATTGAACGCTCCAGTGAAATAGAGAAAGAAATCCACCACGATTTGATGGCTGAGATTAAGTGTTACGCTGAGCAGTGCCCCATTGGAGGAGCGATTATCCACCTAGGGGCCACTAGCATGGATATCTTAGACAACATGGATGTTCTGCGCCAAAAAGAGGCCTTAAAGTTAATTATTAACCTTCTAAAGGAGGTTATAACCCTATTTGGGGACCAAATTGAGCGCTATGCAGAACTCCCCACAATCGCCTTCACCCACATTCAACCCGCTGAAGTGACCACGGTAGGCTACCGCCTGGCCCAGAGTGCGCAAGACCTACTAGACGACTTAAGTGAGCTTGAGAGGATGTACCAAGGACTCAAAGGGAAGGGGCTTAAAGGGGCTGTTGGCAGCAGCGCCTCCTACCAAACCCTCCTTGAAGGGAGTGCAATTAGCCCATTAGAATTTGAGAAGCGGGTGATGGAGAAGATCAACTTAGAACCCTTCACGGCCACCACCCAAGTTTATACCCGTAAGCAAGATTGGCGCATCGGTTCTGCCTTAGCCGGGCTCTGTGCCACTTTGGCCAAGTTTGCCCTCGACTTAAGGATTCTCCAATCCCCCCCGATTGGGGAGTGGAGCGAACCCTTTGGGACCCATCAGGTGGGCTCATCGGCAATGCCCTTTAAGCGCAATCCAATTATGGCGGAGAAGATCAACTCCCTTGCCCGTTTTGTGGCAGCTCAGGGTGCCCCCTTGTGGGACAACGCGGCCAACAACATCTTGGAGCGCACCCTTGACGATTCGGCTAACCGACGGGTTATCTTTCCCGAACTCTTCTTAGCAACTGAGGAGATTTTGCTCACCACTAAAAAGATTATTGGGGGGCTCACGCTTCATGAAGGACGCGTTAACCACAACCTCAACCAGTACGCCCTCTTTGCCGCTACCGAACGCCTCTTAATGCACCTTGTCAAACTGGGAGGGGACCGTCAGGTGTTACACGAGGTTATTAGAGAGCACTCCCTTGTAGCGTGGAGCGCTATTCAGCGGGGAGAGGCTAACCCTTTAGCCACCCTACTCAGTAACGATAAAACAATCTTAGAACTCCTAGAGAGAGATGAGATAATAGCCCTCTTAACAGCCCAAGAGTATAGTGGGGATGCCCCTCTAAGGGCTAAACTAATCTTAAAAGAGATTCGCCTTCTAGAAGATAAATGAGAGACCGCCCCTTATAGCCAAGTAGTAGATCACCATTCTTGGTAGTCTAGAGAGGGTGGCTATAGCAACACTGTACCACTTTACCTTCAACATCCCGGCAATCCAACACACCGTTGAGAAGGGGATGGGGGTGATACCGGCAATGACAACAGCCCATGGTCCATAGCGGTTTATAAGGCGCCCCCCATCTTCACGGAAGGTGGCGGTAAAGCGTTTCACAAAACTTAGGTGCCCCAAGAGACGTCCAATCCAGTACCCCCCAATACCCCCCGCCATTGAGGCGAGTGACATCATCAATAAAAGGGTGTAGGGGTTCCACCCAACGACAAAGGGGAAGACAATATCGACCGACATAGGGACAATGAAGAGGTCGACAAGGAAGGTGAATAGACTCACCCCCGCCAACCCCATCTTTTGAGTCACCCAAGCTCCAATATCGTGGTAACTATCTTTTATGAAGTAGAGGGCAAGGGAGTAGATGACAACAAAGAAGGCGATCAAAGCGATTGTTTTTTGAATCAATTGACCCCACTCTAAGTTCCCCTCTTGATTAAATTGGGGAGAAGAGAAGAAGTTAATCCCCTTTGATTCTTTCTTTTTATTATCCACTTAAATGTCTCCTCAGTAAGGACTCTGCCCGCACTAGAAACTCCTCTTTTGCCTCACCTAACGCCCCAATCCCCTGCCAGAGTGGAGGTCGTCCCCCACCACGCCCCTCTATAAGAGGAAGAGCCTCCTCTTTGAACCTCTTGAAGAGTTTATCACCCTCATCTACCCCTTTGAGGCAGAGGAGCCAGCCCACTTTCCCATCAGCTCTTTGAGTAACATAGGCTAACGCAAGGGAAGGGATCTCTAGAAAGAGTTCAGGTAATTGCTTTAAATAGACCTCTTCCCAGCTACTTGCATCAAAGATTACCAAAGGGATGCCCCCCACCACCTCTTTCCTCTTCAAGAGTTCCTCAAAGAGGAGGGAGGCTACTTTTAGGGCGTGCTGGTTCCCCTCGTATTGTTTTTGGGTAACCTCTTTTTGGAGGTTAGTTACCCCCTCTACAATCCCTTCGGGAGGAGCTGAGAGGAGGGTCCCCACCCTATCGACAATGGCGTTGTTGCGTCTAATAGCATCGGTAGCCCGTTTGCCAGCTATCCAAAAAGTGCGGAGGTTTCCTCTAATCCGCTCTGAGCGGAGGTAGTAGATATAACGGAGCTCTGAGCTCTCTTTGACGTGAAGACCACCACACGCAATGAGGTCGCTCCCCTCAATTGTGATGAGGCGTACAGCGCCTTCAACCTTCACCGACCGGCGCAAGTTTAGGCTAGGAATGGCCTCTTGTTGAACTGTTTTAGCACTAATGGGGACATTTTGGCGAATTACTGCGTTAACAGATTCTTCAACTGCGATAATTTGAGCATCACTCAACGCATCGGTGTTGAGCTCAATACTTATCTCCCCCTGGCCCAAGTGGACCGAGACGGTCCCAATCATGAAGAGGTTGTAGAGGGTTCCCGAGAGGAGGTGTTGGGCACTGTGTTGTTGCATATAGTCGTAGCGGTGGTCCCAGTCGAGAGAGAGGGTCACCTCTTGGCCTACACTAAACGTCCCCTCTGCCTCTAACTGGTGGAGAATTTCACCATTCTTATTTAACTGGGTGTCGACCACTTTTACTTGGTCAATGAAGCCACGATCTCCCGGCTGCCCCCCCCCTTCGGGGTAGAAGAGGGTCTTATCGAGGATGAGTGCTTTTACCCCTTTCTCCTCAACTATCGCTAAGATAGTCGCTTTTAAGGAGGTTGCGTAGGGGGTTTGGTAGTATAGTGGCTCACTATAAAACATAGGTGAACCATACCGTTTTTTACCTCTATCGTCCATATCTGGAGACTTGTCCAATACCGGCGTTAAGGGTATCTTTAGGGGTGAAGATTGTTTTGTAAGGAGTCAAATAGATGTCACTTTTAAAATCAGCTTGGGAAATTGCCCTCGAAAAGACCAAAGATATTGAAGCAGATGCCAAGAAGATAAGGGAAGATGAGCTTTTTAATCAAGGACGTCGATTAGCCGGAACCTACCTCAATGAGTTGGAAGATACCGGTTCTAAAATTGTAAAACACCTTAAAAAAGTAGAAGCTGAAGAGCGCGAACTAATCTTAAATGGGATTAAAGCGACTATTCTCTCCAATATTGCCCTCCCCCAAAACTCCCTCTATAGCGAACGGCTCGAGAAACTGGGTTTCTTAGGGGAGGTTATCGATGGCGAGGAGGGGGAGAGTGTCGCCCTCCTCACCCAAATTGCCCAACTTTTAGAGAAATTTATCCAAGCCCGCGACACCCTCGTAGAGAGGGCTAGGGCGCAATACCAACCAATCTTTGAGGAGAAACGGGAGCAAATGCGCCAAAAATATGGGAAAGAAATCAACCTCTCAATGGACCAAGACCCCGAATTTATCCAATTCTTGCAGAAAAATTTCAACCAGCTCTCCAACCAATACCAACAAGTTTTGGACCAGGCTAAAGAGCAGTTGAAAACAGTTTGGAACTACTCCCAGTAGTGGGCCATCCGTTTAACTAAACTCTCCCGGTACCCCTCCCAGTCGCTGATAGGTTCTTTCGCCAACCCCTCTTCACAGGCTGCTTTAGCTACAGCTACCGCCTCCCACTCAATGACACGGGGGTCGAATGGTTTAGGAACTATGTAGTTGGGACCAAAGGAGAACTCTTCCCCTCCATAAGCCCGCTTCACAACTTCACTTACCGGTTCTTTAGCCAAATCGGCTAGGGCGCGGGCTGCGGCCATCTTCATCCCCTCTGAAATCTTTGTTGCTCTAACGTCGAGAGCTCCACGGAAAATGAAGGGGAAGCCTAAGACGTTGTTAATCTGGTTGGGGTAGTCGCTGCGGCCAGTAGCCATTATTAGGTCGTCACGGGTAGCCGTGGCCAACTCATAACTAATTTCGGAGTTGGGGTTAGCCATCGCAAAGACAATGGGGTTGCGGTTCATCGAGAGGAGCATCTCGGGGGTGACGCAGTCTGCCACCGAGAGTCCCACAAAGAGGTCGGCCCCTTTGAGAGCCTCTTCTAAAGTTCTCAGCTCTGTCTCAACGGCAAACTCAGCCTTCTCTTTAGTCATTCCTGCTTGGCGTCCTTTGTAGATTACCCCTTTGCTATCGACCATTATAATATTCTCTTGCTTCACTCCGGCAGCAATAAACATCTTACCACATGAGATTCCTGCTGCTCCGGCCCCATTAAAGACCACCTTCATCTCGCTCAACTCTTTACCGGCAATTTCCGCACCGTTTATAAGGCCGGCGGTTGTAATAATAGCGGTACCGTGTTGGTCGTCGTGGAAGACGGGGATATCACAAAGTTCAATCAGCTCTTGCTCTATCTCAAAACACTCGGGGCTCTTTATATCTTCGAGGTTAATCCCTCCAAAGGTGGGCTCCATCGCTTTAACAATCTCTATGATTTTCTTGGGGTCTTTCTCGTCGAGTTCAATGTCAAAGACGTCGATATCGGCAAAGCGCTTAAAGAGGACCCCCTTGCCCTCCATCACCGGCTTAGAGGCTAAAGGCCCCCTGTCACCTAGACCTAAGATTGCAGTCCCATTTGAAATGACCGCTACTAAGTTCCCTTTTGAGGTGTATTTATAGACCTCGTCGCCCTTTTCAGCAATCTCCAAGACTGGAGCCGCCACCCCTGGAGTGTAGGCTAACGACAACTCTTCAGCAGTTGTACACGGCTTTGTAGGGACTACTGAAACTTTCCCTGCTACTCCGCCTTGGGTGTGGTAGGCAAGGGCTTTCTCTTTTAACTGACCCATTTGTCTCTCCTATTCAAAATTAAATTTGTAATCTAAATTAAAGCGATTCCTTAGCTCAACCATCACCGCTTGTAAGCTGGGGGGGACAGGACAACCGTGTTCACGACGGTAGAGCCACGCCTCCCACTCTTTCTCACCGGGGGTGTAGATTTGCTCTTCGCCGGGGGCTTTCTTGGAGGCTCTTAGCTCGCGACAGATAGTGCCGGCAATCTTTTTAAAGACCTCAAGCCCCATAAACCTGGCGGGATCAATCGCTATAAAGAAGTGCCCTAGAGGGTATGGAATTGGTTTGTGGTTCTCATCGAAGCCGTTAAGCATCTTCATAAAAGCCCCCCCTTGGAGAGCTGCTGAGAGAATTTCAACGACCATCGCATAGCCGTACCCTTTGTAGCCCCCCTGCTGATCGCCAATGCCCCCTAGGGGGGTGAGAGCAGCTTCGCCGGTTGTCAAATCGTGGAGCACCTGCTGGGTGTCGGTGCGGGTCTTTCCATCAAGGCCAATAACCCACCCCGGAGGGAGCTCTTTACCGGCTCTTCCATAGACCTCTATCTTCCCCCTCTGGGTAACACTAGTGGCACAGTCCAAAACAAAGGGGAACTCTTCATCGGTAGGGAGTCCAAAAGTTAAGGGGTTGGTCCCCATCATATTCTCCACTCCGAAAGTGGGGGCAATAGAGGGGCGGGCGTTGGTTCCGGTAACCCCAATCATCCCCGCATCGGTCGCCATGGTGGCGTAGTAGCCGGCAATGCCGTAGTGGGTGCTGTTGCGTACCACCACCATCCCCATCCCATACTCTTTCGCCTTCTCGATGGCCATCTCCATAGCTCGTCGGGCCACCACATGCCCCATCCCATTATTTCCATCAAGGACAGCGGTTGTCTGGTCATCTTTAATGAGGTCTATTTTGGTAACAGGATTTAATATCTTCTTATCGATGCGATCGATATAAATGGGCTTTAAGCGCCCAATTCCGTGGGAGTCAATGCCCCGTTTGTCCGATTCAATCAAGACATCGCCCACAATCTTAGCATCATCTTCTGGAACTCCGCTGGCAATCAAAGAATCGACCATGAAGTTTTCCAAGGTCTCAAAATCGATCCATACGCAATCTTTGTAACTATCTTCGTAAGCCATAGCTCACCTCCTATTGTGCAATTATTAGCTCTATCCCTTTCTCCTGTAACTCTTCGCTGGAGAGGAGGTTTATAGCCTCTTTATCGGTGACAAGGAGGTCGACATGGTCGGCCTCAACTGTTGTGAAGTTGGAGAGGACTCCAATTTTATTACTGGTGGCAACCACTATTACTTGACCCACTGTTCGCTCTATCATCTGGCGGGTTGTCTCAGCCTCTTCCACCACCGGGGTCGTAAGTCCTGCCGAGAGGCTAAACCCATCAACTCCAATAATTGCCTTATTGGCAAAAATCTGGTCAATAATGGGATAGGCTAACCCCCCTGAGACCGAATGGGAGCGGGTGCGGTAGAGCCCCCCCACCAAGATTAGGCGAAACTGAGCATCATCGTTGGCGACCCAGGCTGCGTCGATGTTGTTGGTAACAATCGTCACTTTGTGGTCACGCAGAGCTCTAATCACCTCAAAGGTGGTAGACCCGCTGTTAATAAAGAGGGT
This sequence comes from Spirochaetales bacterium, assembly GCA_012838895.1. GTDB lineage: Bacteria > Spirochaetota > Spirochaetia > Sphaerochaetales > Sphaerochaetaceae > DUOJ01. The sequence continues at coordinate 18,866 of DUOJ01000009.1, read as the reverse complement.
ATCCCCCTCCTCAATTAGGCTAACTACCTTGGCAGCAATGGCCTGTTTCTCAACCGGATACTCTAACGACTTTTGGGCATAAGAGGGCTCTATGGGGAGGGAGCGACGCAGTGTAGCCCCTCCATGGGTCCTCTCAATAAACCCCTGCTCTGCCAAAAAGTCCAAATCCCGGCGGATAGTTAGGACACTCACATTGAACCGCTCACTCAAATCTTGGACTTGAACTACCCCATCTTGGGCTATTAAGGCTATTATTTGTCGCTGCCGATCAGCAGGAATTAGTGCCATAAAAGTTCTGCTCCCTATAAATGAACTTATTTGAATAATAATGATTGTTTTTAAGATAGTCAATGAACTATTTCTGTAAATAAGTACAAAATAATACATAATTCCAGAAGACAACGGGGTTGAACATCACCTCTTTTTCTGTTATCTTGCCAAAGTAATGGTGCCGTACCCAAGTGGTAAGGGACAGGTCTGCAAAACCTCTATTCACCGGTTCGAATCCGGTCGGCACCTCTTAGGGGGCCAATTGGCCCCTTTTTTAGTTGAGGGAGTGGCTATCTTTGAGGATAACGTCGTGAGCCCCCCCCTCAACAATACTGGTAGCTGAAACAACTGTCAGTTTGGATTTCTCTTTGAGCTCATCTAAGGTGAGGGCTCCACAGTTACACATTGTGGAGCGCACCTTGGTAAGGGTGAGGTGGAGGTTATCCCTTAGAGGACCGGCATAGGGGACATAAGAGTCGACCCCCTCTTCAAAGGAGAGGTGCCCCTCACCATCGCCGTTGTAGCGTTGCCAGTTACGGGCCCTTCCTGACCCCTCTCCCCAATACTCTTTAACATAGGAGCCGTTGACAAAAACCCGATTGGTAGGGCTCTCATCAAAGCGGGCAAAATAGCGCCCCAACATTAGGAAATCGGCCCCCATCGCCAAAGCTAGGGTGAGATGGTGGTCGTAGACAATTCCCCCATCGCTACAGATAGGAACGTAGATTCCCGTCTCTTGGAAGTACTCATCGCGGGCTTGAGCGACCTCAATCAAAGATGAAGCTTGCCCCCGACCAATCCCCTTGGTCTCTCGGGTGATACAAATTGACCCCCCGCCAATTCCAACTTTTATGAAGTCGGCACCGCTGTCGGCGAGGAACCTAAAGCCTTCCCGGTCAACGACGTTACCCCCTCCAATCTTTACTCTTCCTTGGTACTCATCTTGGACAAATTGCAACACATTTCTTTGCCAATCGGTGAACCCCTCTGACGAGTCGATACAGAGGATATCGGCACCGGCGGCAACTAGGGCGGGAATCCTTTCGCGGTAGTCGTGGGTGTTAACCCCTGCCCCCACCAAGAGGCGTTTATCTTCATCGTGGAGCTCAAGGGGGTGCTCTTTATGGCTGTCGTAGTCTTTGCGGAAAACGAGCGATACGAGATTACCCTGTTTATCAACAATGGGGAGGGTGTTTAGTTTATGGTCCCAGATCATATCGTTGGCTTCAGTTAAGGAGAGTGACTCATCTCCATAGACAAGATTTTCCATCTTGGTCATGAAGGTGTGAACCGGCGTTGACCCCTCCATCCGATGGACCCGGTAGTCACGGCTGGTGATAAGCCCTAAAAGTTTTCCGGTGGGTGAACCATCAGCTGTCACCGCTACTGTTGAGTGGCCTGTTTTAGCTTTAAGGGCAACCAAGTCGTTGAGGGTAGCGTCGCCTTTAATATTGGAGTCACTCACAACAAAGCCCGCTTTGTAGCTTTTTACCCGCCTCACCATCTGGGCCTGCTCTTCAATTGGTTGACTGGCATAGATAAATGAGAGGCCCCCCTCTTTAGCGAGGGCAATGGCCAACCTCTCGCCACTCACCGATTGCATAATCGCTGAAACGAGGGGGATGTTGAGTTTTAAAGGGGACTCTTCGCCTCGCCTAAACCTCACCAGTGGAGCTCTAAGGTCGACATTGCTCGGGATACACTCTTCAGAAGAGTAGCCCGGGATTAGCAAATACTCATTAAAGGTTCGCGATGGGGTTTCGATATAGGTCGCCATAAAAAAAGTCCTCCGTAGTGGTAATATGCTACAGAGGACATTTTAATTCAACACCAAGGTGACTAATTTAAAACACGTTTCTCGATTGCTTTGAGGAGGGCGAAGGTGGAGTCGCAGTTGATTAGTGCACTCGCTTTGCCCTGTTTAAGGATAATCCCCTCTTCACTTTGCTCCAACGCCTGAATCCCATTCCCCAGCTTACTGTTCTCATAGGAGGTGAAGGCGGTGGCGTAGCGCTGTACGCGCGTCTCATGGGGAGGCAACATAATTGTTGTGGGTGCCCCAAGGAGGGTTTTAGCATCAATCGCCTCTTTTAGGCCATTGGCGTAGTAACTAATTGAGTTCTCCATCCCTAAACAGAAGGTGTGGTCGGCACCCCCCTCATAGAGAGCCCAAGGGGTGAATGGCCGGCCTCCATACTGCATCCACATACTGTTAAAGTAGAAGGGGATCTCGTCCTCTTCAACCACAGCTGGGCCGGGGAAGAAGGTTAAGTAGACCATTTTCTGGCGAGGGTTAATAACGCTGCTCCACCCTAGTTGGGCACTATCGGGGATACGACCGGCAACAAAGTCGGTGTAGCCAATCATGCCAGGGACGATTGAGAGGTCACACGTTCCATCTTTTCTCAAGGGAGCTTTAGTTAGATCGTCAAACTCTTTGTCGAAAGCGAGGCGACCGGTATTTTTAAACTCAGACTCTTCAATTGGAGTAACGAAGGAGGTGGCACTCATGTTAACCACACACTCATTCTCTAAGAAGGGGGACCCCACGGTGTTGTGCCAAGCCACATTAGCCGGGAGGGGCTTATCACCAGTGTTTTTGACTAAGAAACTAGTATAAGCAACTGGGTGGGAGGGGAGCACTAAATCGAGCTTCAAAGCTTCAAACGGGTAGTTAGCATTGGGACTAGATAGAGAAGAGAGGACCCAATTAGCTCCTGTTTCAGCATCTGAACCATACTTAACAACATTCCAGCGTCGGTTGGCGCTCCAACCATGGGGGTCGTGTTGAACTCCATCGACCGGCTCTCCGCCACCAAAGCTTGGAAAACACAAGAAGTTTCCCGCCAAGTGGTACAAAAGGCCACTGTTACCATAGAAAGAGGCGTTAATATCCTCTTCAATTGAGGGGCCTTTACCGCGGAACCAGTAGAGGGGGTGGGCGTTGACCCTGCCTCCTGCTGCATTGAGGTTGCTTAGTTCAAGGACCATCCCTCCATGATCTTCAATCACTGTCCTGACTGACTCATTTGAGAGGACTGTTGCGTTTCTATCTTTCCACAACTCTACCCTTTTTACATCCATATCACTCTCCCAAAGATTAACTATTATTTGCCCCATATATTTTACAAATCACTTGGAGCACGCTATACTGCATCAAGGTGATATTACCATGTAAAATTCGCCACTACAACTCTCAACCAGTAGGAGTTACCAATGATTCTTGAAAAAAACAAAGTTTTCAGCCTCCATACACAAGCCACCAGCTACCTCTTCAGGGTCACTGAGACAGGCCACCTAGAACACCTCTACTACGGGAGACGAATCGATAGCGAGAGACCTCTAGAGGCGCTCTTCAAGAAGAGTACCCTCCCCTTAGAGCGCTCGATTGCCTACAACGAGGAGCACCTAAATTTCTCTCTAGATAACCTTTGCCTAGAGTACTCCTCTTTTGGCAAAGGCGATAACCGCCAGAGTGCCCTCCTTTTGAATATCCCAGAGAGGGGCATAGTAGGCGATTTTATCTATCGGGAACACCGTATCATTAATGGAAAGCCCCGCTCTTTCTCCAAATTGCCCGAATCGTACGGAGATAACTTAGAGTGTACCACCCTTATAGTGGTCCTCTACGATAAGAGCACCCCTATTCGGTTAGAATTGACCTACACCACCTTTGAGAAATCTAATGTGATTGCCCGGCGAGCCACCCTAACCAACGAAGGGGTCGAGGGGGTTGAAATTGACCGTATTGCCTCTCTCCAATTAGACCTCCCTAGAGGTAACTACAACTTGGTCACCTTTGATGGTGCTTGGGGGCGTGAGAGAAATCGCCATAGTGCCCCCTTAAGGAGTGGTATCCACCTTAGCAGCTCAACGAGTGGTGTGGGTTCTCTCCACCACAACCCAGCCCTCTTTTTAACCGAAGAGGGGTGCACCGAATTTAGTGGAGAGTGTTATGGGTGTAACCTCGTCTACAGTGGCGACCACGCCCAAGTAGTTGAGCTCGCCGCTCGGGGAAGTGTACGTCTCCTTAGCGGTCTCAACCCAGCTACTTTTAAGTGGCGCCTCCATTCAGGGGAGAAATTCACCGCCCCCGAAGCTCTTTTAACCTTCTCCCACGAGGGTCTCAATGGGGCAAGTAGCAATTTCCACCACTTTATAAACCACCACATTGTACGGGGGACTTGGCAAAATCGGGAACGCCCCGTCCTCTTTAACACTTGGCAAGCAACCTACTTCGACTTTAATGACACTACCCTCTTAAAACTGGCCCGCTCAGCAGCCGACTTGGGGATAGAGCTCTTTGTCTTAGACGATGGATGGTTTGGGACCCGCGATGATGAGACCACTAGCTTAGGGGATTGGAGCGCCAATACAAAAAAACTCCCCGAAGGGTTAGCCATCTTCTCCCAACGAATCCACTCAATGGGGCTCCTCTTTGGCCTCTACTGTGAAGGTGAGATGATTAGTCGCAAAAGTCACCTCTTTAAGGAACACCCCGATTGGATAGTAGCCCTCCCCGATATTAAACCATCGGTGGGGCGTCACCAGTACATTCTCGACTTGACCAAGGGGGAGGTGCGTGACTACCTCTTTGATACCCTCTCCACCCTCTGGAAGGTGGCTAAAGTTGACTACGTTAAATGGGGGATGAGTCGCACCTTTAGCGACCTCCACTCCCTCAACGCTGCATTTGCCCAAAGTGAGTTTAGTTATCGTTACATGATGGGGCTCTACACCCTCCTCCAAAGATTTGTCGATACTTTCCCGGAGATTCTTTTTGAGGCTACTGGGCGGTTTGACCTAGGAATCCTTTGTTATATGGGACAAGCGTTGGCCAGTGAAAACTGCGACCCCTTTGACCGCCTCTCAATCCAAGAAGGGAGTAGCTACTCCTACCCCCCTTCAATCATGGCCAACCGAGTGGGAGAGAGTCCCAACCATCTCAACCTCCGTAAGAGCTCCCTCGAGAGTCGCTTTAATGTGGCGGCTTTTGGAGTCTTAGGTTATGAGATTGATCTCTTAAACCTCTCAAAGAAGGAGAGAGAGATAATTGAGAAGCAGGTCGCTTACTACAAGCTACACCGCAAACTCTTCCAGTACGGAGAGTTCTTTAGAATTGAACCAACGGGTAAAAACCAAACAGTTTGGGCATTAGCCACCCCCGAAAGAGATGAGATGCTGGTCCTCCTATTTCAAGAGCACGCTATGGTGAGCCCCGCAGAAGATATCTTGAGGATCCCTTTGGCCGACCCAAAGCAACTCTACAACGTCACAGTGCGCCTTGAGTTTATCGATATTAGGACCTTTGGAACCCTTCTCAATAAATTCTCCCCCATTAAATTACGCAACGATGGAGCTCTCCAAAAGATGGTAAGTGAAAAAATGGCCCTCCCAAATGAGGTTGAGTTCTACGCGGTAGGGGGGGATGTTTTAGCCTACCACGGCATCCGGCTCAATCAAAAGTTTGCCGGTGAGGGGTTTGATGAAGAGACTCGAGTAATGGGTGACTTCTCGTGCCGAATCTACCATATTAAGGGGCAAAAATAATGGAGCTCCACTTTGAGTTAATTGCCCCAGGTAAAGTCTCCCCAGATATCCTAAAAGTGTGTCACACAATTCGTGACAAGGTCTTCATTGAAGAGCAAGCGGTCCCCCGGGAAGTTGAGAGAGACAACAACGACCCCCATTGTGGTCACCTCCTCCTCTTGCGAGGGGAGAAGGGGGTGGGAACCTTGCGTATTCGCCTCACAGAGAAAGGGATTAAGTTAGAGAGGATTGCTGTTATACCCCAAGAGCGGGGCAAACAGTTGGGCAAGCTTTTGACTCAAGAGGGGGTAAAGCGCGCAAGGGAGCTCTACCCCAATAGACCAATTTATATCCTAGCCCAAGTACAAGCTTCTCCGTTTTACGCCTCACTAGGGTTCACCGCAACCGGTGGGTATATCGAAGAGGGAAACCGTCTCCATGTGACGATGACCCTCTCGAGTGAGGCTGAAGCTAGAATCTTAAATTTAAAGTAACTCGAAGACCACCGATACCGTCGTTGTGATGTCGAGGGTGCCACTTGGCAGTTGACTCCCCACGTAACTCTCATCAGCGGCTTTGGCCATCAGTGCCACCGGAGCACTGCGCACATCAGCAGAAGAGTAATCACTTACTGTGAGAGGTTTGCCCAACTTCATTCCAGCGGCTTTTGCGTAATCGGTCGCTTTCTCTATCGCCTTCTCCATCGCTAGGGTACGACTCGCCGCATACTCTTCAGCTGTCTCCTCTTTGGTAAAAGAGACTTGTCCAATTGTGATTCCGCTGAGGGTCGCTAACTGGTCAATTAGGGCTGGGAGGGTCGCATCAAGGTCTTTCACTTTGATATAGAGGCGTTGCTGAACTCTCTGACCTACTAAGATCTGCTCATTATCTTTCCAGCGATAGTCGGGATAGAACTCTAGACCAGTTGTCTTAAGAGCATCTTTGGCAATTCCCAAATTGTCAGCCATCTCAAGGAGGCGACTAATCTTGGTGTTAACCAGCTGTTGTGCCTCAAAGGTGGTGTCAGCTAATTCACTCACCGTCACATTGAGAGAGGCTAAGTCGGGGGCAACGGTCACTTTTCCAGCCCCTTGCACCGTCACTGTGCGGCTCTTCTCAACTAGAGATACCCCTTGGCAACTAGCCAAAAAGAGTGTCGCTAAAACGACAAATATTACTAATCTTGTTTTCTTCATAAATAAACTCCTCCTACTCTAAGAGATCGCCTCTTTGACGTGCATAGCGCATAAAATAAGCGAGCGCTATCATCATAATTCCGTTATCATAGAGGCCAAGACCCATAGAGTCTACCACCTCACTTACTTCTATCTTTAAGATATCGAGTTGTTCGTTAGGGTCAAGCTGTTGGTCACCGATTTTTTCTACCCCCTCCACCAAGAAGAATGAGACACGGTTGTTCATAAAGGCGGGGTTGGGAGAGACCTCTCCAATTTCCCTTACTGCCCCAGTGGGGATATAGCCGGTCTCCTCACGGAGCTCTCTGAGGGCTGCTTTGAGGGGACTCTCTCCCGGATCAACTGTTCCAGCAGGAAATTCGATAGTGACTCGGTCGCTACCGTGGCGGTATTGCTTAACCATTATGAAGTGGGGTACCCCCTCCTTATCCCTATACCAGGGGATAACTGTCGCCCATTGGGGGGCATCAACTTCGATGAAAGAGGCTACCCTCCCGTCGGGAGCTTCCCTCTCAACGCTTAAAAGGTCAAATATGGGTCCTTTAAAGAGGCTCTTTCGCCCAAGGGTACGCCACCGCAGCTTTTCACTACTATCCATAAAACTCCATCCTTGTATCTAAATAGGTCCCAATCTTAGAGACCTCCTCTTCCCTCCCTAAATAGGGGAGGTCGAGCTTAACAGCCAACGCCTCCTCTCCAACGAGACCTAAGACAGCGATGCGCACCTCTTTACAAAAAAGGAGGCTTCTGAGGCCACTGAGATGATTGGGGGCGACAATAATTGCTCCCGCTAAATCACTCATCCGCTCATAGAGACGGTAGTGCTCCTCCCCTATTTTGGAGGGGGTCGTTATGAGGAGATAGTCGAGATTTCCCTCCCCCTCCTCATCTATTTGAATGAGATTACTTGTCCTCCCTAGGGAGAGGAAGGTAGAGTGGAGCTCTTGGGAAAATAGTCCATTTTTGTCACCTAAAATTACAATTTTACGCTTTATCAAGGTCTATCTCCCCCTCATTAGCTAAAAATGTAACGCCTCAAAAATTAAAATACAAGAGGGGGTATAATCTCTTGATACACCACCCCTTTTTCGATATAGTAGGTTGACCCCAATTGCGCTCATCACAACTGATGGGGCGTAAAATATAAGGAGCACAGCACATGCTACACCAATTACCGCGCGAAATACTTACAACGCAGATAACCAATGGTCTAATCATTATGTTGTTAGGAATGGGAGTTGTCTTTTTCTTCTTAGTACTACTTGTCTATACGACTAAGTTGCTCTCATTTCTAGTACGCAAGTATCTTCCCGAAAAACAAGAAGTAAATAACAATGCCTCAAGAACTCCCCGAACGGGAGCCTCTGCTGAAGCTGAGGGGGCACAAATTGCTGCTGCAATTACCGCTGCAGTATCACAATCATCTAAACACTAACTCTAAGGAGCCCCTATGAAAAAGGTAAAATTCATGTGTACAGCCTTCAGAGACGGCTTTCAGTCGGTCTATGGAGCGCGTGTATTTACTAAAGACTTTATGCCAGCTGTTGAGGCTGCCCGTGCTGCTGGTATAACCCACTTCGAAGCTGGAGGCGGCGCCCGCTTTCAGTCCCTCTATTTCTACACCAACGAAGATGCTTTCGATATGATGGACGAGTTTCGCAGGGTAGCCGGAAAAGATGCTGACCTTCAAACCCTATCGAGAGGGATTAACGTTGTAGGCCTCGACTCTCAACCCCGAGATATTATCAAACTCCACGCCGACCTCTTTAAGAAACACGGGATTTCAACGATTAGAAACTTTGACGCCCTTAACGATGTCAACAACCTGATCGATAGTGGTCGTTATATCCATGAAGCAGGCTTAAGACACGAAGTTTGTGTCACTATGATGGCTCTCCCCCCAGGGGCAACCGGAGCCCACGACCCCGAGTTTTATGAGAAGACCCTCCGCGACATCCTCGATGCTGGGATCCCTTACGACTCGGTCTGTTTCAAAGATGCTTCGGGGACCAGTACTCCCCAAATCGTTTTCGAAACTATCAAGAGGGCTCGTAAGCTCCTTGGCAAAGAGATGAATCTTGTTTTCCACTCCCACGACACTGCTGGCGTTTGTATCCATCAGTACATCAGTGCCCTTGAGGCAGGGGCCGACCAAGTCGACCTCTCCCTTGTCCCAGTTTCGGGTGGAACTTGTCAGCCCGACGTGATCACCATGTGGCACGCCCTCAGAGGGACCGAATACTCCCTCGATATCGACATCAACAAGGTGATGGAGGCTGAGCAGGTTTTTGAAGAGTGTATGAGCGACTACTTCTTGCCCCCTGAGGCAACGATGGTCAACCCCTTAATCCCCTTCTTCCCCCTCCCCGGTGGAGCTTTAACTGCCAACACCCAGATGTTGCGCGATAATGGGCTCATGAACCGCTTTGGTGATATCACAAAAGCGATGGGTGATGTCGTTGCTAAAGGTGGTTATGCCACCAGCGTCACCCCCGTCTCCCAATTCTACTTCCAGCAAGCTTTCAATAACGTTATGTTTGGCCCTTGGGAGAGAATTGCTGAAGGGTATGGAAAGATGGTGCTTGGCTACTTTGGAAAAACTCCTGTTGAGCCCGATGCAGAGGTGGTTAAAATCTCGAGTGAGCAATTGAAACTCGAGCCAACCACTGAGAAGGCAATCGACCTCAACGATAAAGACCCCAGCAAGGGGCGTAAAGCAGCCATTGCTATGCTAGAGGCTGAAAACCTTCCCATTACCGATGAGAACATCTTCATTGCCGCTTCTTGTAAGGAGAAGGGGATCCTCTACCTTACCGGTAACGCCCGCGTCAATGGGGTGAGGCTGAAGAGCAAAGAGAAGAAAGCTGTTGCCAAGGGTGGTGGCGACGATTACACAATCACCGTCAACAACACCCCCTATGCTGTACAGCTCAAGGGAAATCAAGCTTTCGTCAACGGTGTGGCTTACAACATCGATGTTAAAGAGGGCATCGCTGCTGTCCCCCAAAGTAGTGGTAGCGTAGCAACCGCTGCTGTCGAGGTGAAAGCTCCCATGCCAGGACTAATTCTCCGCACTAACGTCAGCGTTGGCGATAAAGTAAATGAGAACGACCTCCTCATAGTGATGGAGGCGATGAAGATGGAGAACGAAATCTACGCACCCGTCGCTGGGGTAGTAACCGAGATCAGGGTGAAACAGGGCGACCAACTCAATGCCGATGATGTCTTAATCGTTATTGGCGGTAACCCCGGTAACCCCGTTGTGGCTAATCCCGGACCAGCACCGGTGGCTGAAGTTGCTGCTAACCCAGCCCCAGCTGTAGCTACTGCTGGTAGTGAAGTGCGCGCCCCCATGCCCGGTCTTGTATTGAGACTCGAGGTTCGCGAGGGTGATAGTGTTGAGTTGAATGGTTTGCTGATGGTGATGGAGGCGATGAAGATGGAGAATGAAATTTTCGCCCCCGTCGCCGGAACAGTTAAGCAAATTTTAGTTAAACAGGGTGATCAGCTAATGGCAGATGACCTTCTTATGGTTATAGGTTAGGGAGTAGAACTATGATTGGACAAGCTTTTTCACAATTGTGGCAAACGACCGGACTCCTTGGCTTCCTCTCTGCGGGAGGTTGGGGAAACGCAGTAATGATTTTAGTGGGATTTGTACTCCTCTATTTGGCAATTGCCAAGGGGTTTGAACCACTCTTACTTATCCCCATCGGGTTTGGTTGTATTTTAGCCAATATCCCCTTCGCCTATATTGCAGGAGTTGACCCAACGAGTACTTTTGGGGCAACTGGATTTATTAAAATCCTCTACGATGCTGGAATCGAGACGGGACTTTTCCCAATCCTAATCTTCATTGGGGTGGGAGCAATGACCGACTTTGGTCCCCTCATCGCCAACCCCAAAACCCTCCTCTTAGGGGCTGCTGCTCAAGTTGGTATCTTCATTGCCCTGATTGGCTCCCTCGTATTGAGCTTTATCCCTGGAATCAACTTTGACCTCCACTCTGCAGCCTCAATTGGAATTATTGGAGGGGCTGACGGACCGACAGCCATCTATGTTACCAGTCGCCTTGCACCCGACCTTTTGGGGGCAATTGCGGTGGCGGCCTACTCTTACATGGCTCTCGTCCCTATTATTCAGCCCCCCATCATGCGGGCACTAACAACCAAGAAAGAACGTCTTATTAAGATGCAACAACTGAGACCCGTTTCTAAGGTTGAGAAGATCCTCTTCCCCATTTCGGTTCTAACAATTTGTGCCATCTTACTCCCCTCAGCCACCCCCCTAATTGGGGCTTTGATGTTTGGTAACCTTGCAAGGGAGTGTGGTGTTGTTAACCGTCTCAGCGATACAATGCAAAATGCTTTGATGAACATCGTCACCATTTTCTTAGGACTCTCGGTAGGTTCGAAGATGGAGGCAGCTGGCTTCCTTAACCTCAACACCCTCGGGATTCTCCTCTTAGGGGCGGTCGCCTTTAGTTTTGGAACAGCAGGTGGTGTCTTGATTGCTAAGCTGATGAATAAACTCTCCCCCAAACACCCGATTAACCCCCTCATTGGCTCAGCCGGTGTCTCGGCTGTCCCCATGGCAGCGCGGGTTTCGAGTAAGGTTGGACAAGAGTACAACCCTCAAAACTTCTTACTTATGCACGCTATGGGTCCCAACGTAGCTGGAGTTATTGGTTCAGCCGTTGTCGCCGGAGTCTTGTTGGCAGTGGTCCCCTTCATGGAACCCCTCGTCAATGGATTGAGGCCAGCCCTAGCAGCCTTTATGTAATCGACCAAGTGGACGGCTCCTTCGGGAGCCGTTTTGCTTGTCTCAACCCATTTTTTCGTCTATTGTGACACTATGGTTATCCTTATCGTTGTAATCTTTTTAATCCTCCTTTTGGGATGGAGTTCTCAGTTGTGGGGCTACCGTGACCGCTCAGTAGAGAAGTTGAGTGTCAACCTCGACAGAGTCTTCGACCCCCGCTGCCTCCCCATAACGAAAAGGCACAAAGAGGGAGCTAAGAGTGCCATCATTATGGTACACGGCTTCCCCAGTACCCCCTATAGCTTCACCTATGCCGCCCAAAGGGGATATGAAGCGGGATATGATGTCTATGCCCCCCTCCTCCCCGGTTTTGGAACTGCGGTAGAGGACCTTTACGATACAACCTTCACCCAGTGGTACAACTACCTCAAAGAGCTCTTCTTGGAAAAGCGTGGAGAGTACGACCACCTCTATGTTTTAGGAACTTCAATGGGAGGGGCCATGACCCTCCGTCTAGGTGAAGAGATGCAGGGTAACAACGCGCCCGATGGCCTGGTCACAGTGGCTGCGCCAGTCTTTTTCAACGACCTCCGCTTAGGAGCTGTTCAAAACTGGCTCTTCTACTTTATGAGGATAGTGGGACTCTTCACCCCCGCCTTATCCCCTACTATCTATAAAGGAGGGGAGGTTGAAAACGATGGGGATGAGCTATGGATGGGCTACAAGGGAAGCTTCATTAGAGGTGGCGTAAGTTTCATGCACGCCCTCAAGTCTATTCGAAAGAACCTAAACCAAATTGAAGTCCCCCTGATGGCTCTACACGACCGAGGGGATAAGACTGTCCGCTTTGAAAACTTAGCTGAAATTGAGAAGGGGGTTAACTCCTCCAATTTCATCTCATACCCCACCGCCATGGAGGGGAGTCACCGTAAACATGTCTTATTGATGTACCATTCGGTACAAGAGCAATTGATGGATGATATTCTCACCTTCCTAGGGGAGAACAAGAGGAGTAGAGGATGAAGCGCGCCGATTATATTAGTTGGGATGAGTATTTCATGGGGGTTGCCCTGTTATCAGCACAGCGGAGTAAAGACCCATACACCCAAGTGGGGTCGTGTATCGTCAACCCCGACAAGAAGATTGTAGGGGTGGGTTACAACGGCTTCCCTTCAGCTTGTAGTGATGATGAGCTCCCTTGGGCCAGAGAGGGGGAGTATCTAGAGACAAAATACCCCTACGTGTGCCACGCTGAACTCAATGCTATCCTCAACAGCATCTCACGCGACTTAAAGAACTGTACCCTCTACACGGCCCTCTTCCCCTGTAACGAGTGTGCCAAAGCAATCATCCAGTCGGGGATTACTGAGGTGGTCTACCTCTCCCACAAGTACTCACATTTAGATGCATTTAAAGCTTCAGAGAAACTTTTCAACTTGGCGGGTGTGAAATTAAGACGCCTAGAGCTAAACCGCGAGAAGCTCGAAATCTCCTTCTTAATAGAGGATTAGCATGGAAAAAATATTGGCAGTTTGCCTCAATCCAACCTTTCAACGCACCATGGTCTTTGACAACTTTCTAGTGGGCGAAGTTAATCGCTCGGCTAACTACCGCTTAGATGCCTCGGGCAAGGGGGTTAATGTCGCCCGCATAGTTGCCCAATTAGGCGGTAAAGCAATCCACCTCACCCACCTTGGTTCAAATCGGATAAACGAGTTTATTGAGATGCTCAAAGATGACAACATCGAACTCTACTGGAGTGACTCTAAGAGTAAGATTCGCACCTGTACCACTATCTACAACCTCGCTGACCGGACAACGACCGAGTTGGTAGAGGAGCCTGAAGCAGTCGACCCCTCAACTGAGAAACTAATCATCGAGCAGTTCCATAAAGCCCTGGCAGAGAGTGCCACTATGACTATTTCAGGAACTCGTAGTCCCGGCTACTCCCCCACCCTCTATAGCGACTTTGTGAAGATTGCCAAAGAACAGGGTAAGAGGGTTCTCCTCGATGTTAAGGGGGACGACTTAGTCAACTCCCTCCCCTATGGTGTCGATTTCATAAAGCCCAATTTGAGTGAATTTGCAGCGACCTTCCTTAAAGACCTAACCGTCCTAGAGCAAGAAGACTCACAGGAGATTAAAGATAAGGTAGTGGCTAAGATGGCTGAACTCTACCGCTCTTACGGTTGCTCAATAATGTTAACTCGGGGGGCTTTTGATGTTTGGCTCTATGCCAATGGAGAGTTTCATGAACTACCTGTTAAGAGGGTAGAACCCCTTAACACCATCGGGTGTGGAGACGCTACTACCGCTGGTATCGCCTATGGATTAACCAAAGGGGAGAGTTTAATGGAATCAGTTAAGATTGGATTAGCGGCAGGGGCTGCTAATGCTCAAACTTTGCGCCCCGGCTCTATTATTTAACTGAAAAACCTCCACTTTTGAGACCAAAGGCGAGGGCGAGGCGTTCCACCTCCTCCTCGATCTCTTGGTTAGCGACCCTCCCCAACTCTAGGCCAATATCTTCAACTTGGAGGGAGAGGCTTCCCCGCTGTTGACGCAAGTGCCACCCCGCAATCACAACACCATCACTCAAGAGCATTCCTGGAGGTGTAGCAGAGCGATAGAAGTAGTTGTAGTGGCGCTTACCTTGAACCAAGAGGGAGCGGTGGGGAATCTCAAAGAGGGGGTCCCCATACCCTATAAGGCGCACCCCTTCTGCCTCTGGGAGCTCCTCTAGGGTTAAGTAATCTTCTCTTAAATAGAGCCTCCCTTGTGGGTCTTGAACTACCGCCTCATAATCTAGCGCTTGCCACAATCTCTCCCCTTGGGTCGCCCCCACCCCACTCCAGGCTATAAACTCCTCTAAGTTAGCGGGTCCAAAGGCGTGAAGAAACTCTTTGGCTAGACTCCCCCCCAACTGAGGCGCTTCAAAGAGGTGGTAACTAGCGACACCTCGCTCCTCTTCTAGGGAGATGGGGAGTGCCAAACAAACCTTTTCCAGAAGAAGAAGAAGGGCCTCCTCGCCAATCGTTACCCCATCCTCACGATGAGAGGGCCAGCTACCTAGCTCTAGTTTAGCAGCTGGCAAGTTCTCTGCGAGGCTCTTTGAAATCTCTTTTACTAATTGGTTATGGGATAGAGACTCTTTTTTAAGAAGCTCTTCTACCCCCCTCTTCACCTCCTCGTAGAGGGGATAGAGGGGGAGGCCAAAGAGCTTTGCAATCTCCCCTAAGAGGGGACTCCCCTCTATTAGTTCCTCCTCGTTCAGGGGGGCCAGAGAGTGGGCATAGAGGCGCCACATCTGGGGTAGAAGGTAACGCGAGCTCTTAATGGTAGAGAGCTCTTCAATCGCTTCTGGAGTTACACCTTCAACACGAGCAGCTAAAGCTACTTCTAAGTTTTCCTTAAAGCCAATGACTCTAACAGCTTGAGAAAGCTCTTCCTGAGGGAGGCGCTTCGTAAGGTTATGGACCCTTAAATACCGTTTTAACTCTAGTTCCATAGACACCTCATCTTACAAGGTGTACTAAAACTTCCCCTCTTCAATCTCCTTTAGAGCTTGGTTGTAGTTGTTGAATAGGAGGGTGGCGAGGGACTCTTCAATACCCTTGTTGCGTTGTTGAATGCGATTTCTAAACTCCCCTTGAGATGTGGGAGTCCGTTTAGCTAGTCCTAGAAGTCTCTGCTTATCGAGGACCTTGAAAGGGGGGAGGTTTAACTCTTGGGCTAAAGTGTCACGGGCTAAGAAGAAGTGTTTTAGAAAAACTTTCTCTTTATTAGATAGATAACGGTAGCCGTTAATCTTCTCCCACCCTTCCCTCTTAGCCCCTTTAGGGAGGGCTACCCCCACTTGTCCTTGGCGGTTCTTCTCCCCTAGCCCCACCCTCTCCAACTCTTTCTCAAGGGCCTCTTTGAGGTCAAAGAGGTGCTCTACGTCCGAGAGGGCATACTCTATAAGTTGCCTCTTAAGGGGGCGTCTCAGCCAATTGGAGGTTTGCTTAGAGCGCTTACCCCCTTCGGGTTCTTTATGCAAAAACTTGGTGATTAAGCCACTTAGGTTGCCGTTATAGCCAAGGAGCTGTGCCCCAACTCTCAGATCATAGACCCCTTCGAGCTGTACCCCATATTGGTGACGTATCAAGCTAGCATCACTTGAGCAGTCAAACATTATCTTCTCAATTCCCTTATCGCTAAAGAAGCCCTTTAAGAGGGGAGCAGAGACCTTAAAAGGGTCAATTAAAAAGTAGTGAGTGCGGTCGAATATCTGGATTAAACAGAGGTGTTCTCCGTAGATGTGGAGGTTAAACTCCCCCTCAAAGTCGAGGGCGAGGGAGCTCTTGGCCCCTTTAAGAAACTCTCTAAAAGCTGTGTCTGACTCTACTAGGGTGTAGTTGTACATACCTCATGATAACACACAACGCCCCAGTAGGTCAGACTTCTAAAATCGATTATGGCATACTTTTAGGAATTACTAGGTTCAAAAGAATTCCAACAAAGGTTGCCAAGGCCACTCCGCCCATCTGGAACTCAACACTGTGACCTAGTGGGAAGGCTAACAGTCCACCACCGATACCAATCACTAAGATGACTGAAGAGATTGTTAAGTTACGTTTATCTTGGTAGTCAACGCCACTTTCGACTAAGTTGCGTAGTCCACTTGAGGCGATAATCCCAAAGAGGAGCATCGAGATCCCCCCGATAACAGGGGTAGGAATGGTTTGAATCAGGGCTCCAAACTTGGGGAAGAATGATAAAAGGGTGGCAAATACAGCTGCCCCTCCAATGACCCAAACTGAGTAGACACGGGTAATAGCCATAACTCCAATATTCTCTCCGTAAGTTGTGTTGGGGGGACCTCCCCAAAAAGCTGCCCAAGCGGTGGCAATACCGTCTCCGGCTAAGGTGCGGTGGAGTCCCGGGTCAGTGGTAAAATCTTGTCCAACGACGTTCCCTAAGGTGATGGTATCGCCAAGGTGCTCAGCCACTGTAGCAAGTGAAACAATAATGAAAGTGACGATTGCCACAATGTTAAACTTAGGGAGTTGGAATTGGGGAAGCCCAAACCAAGCAGCATCGCGCACTATGGAGAAATCTATTAGAGCATACGCGGGTGTGATAAATCCCATAATAAGAGTAAAGAGATAACCACTGACGAGTCCGATTAAGATGGGGATAGTACTGAAGAATCCAACTAAGAAGATGTTGGCTATAACAGTGACAGCTAGGGTGACAACAGCAATGGAGAGGCTCACCAATGAGTAGTTGCCTGCTGTATCATTCATCGCCATCCCCATAGCTGTGGGGGCTAAGTTGAGTCCAATGACGATGATTACCGAACCGATAACCACTGGAGGGAGGGCTCGTTTAATCCAGCTAAGGCCCGAAGCTTTAATCGTGCCCGCAATTACTAGATAGAAGAGTCCAGCAGCCACGGCCCCTCCCATCGCGTAGGGGACACCATAGGTACTTCCTATGCCTATCAAGGCGGGGATGAAAGCAAACGAAGAGCCCAAGAAAGCGGGAACCCGGGCACCGGTTATTAAGATATAGATTAAGGTTCCGGTCCCTGCAGTAAAGAGAGCTGCAGAAATTGAGAGCCCAGTCAAGATTGGAACCAACACAGTTGCCCCAAACATCGCAAAGACGTGTTGGAAACTGAGTGGGATCCACTTAGAGAGTTCAGGTCTCTCCCTAGTGCTTAAAACGATTCTTTTTTCCTCCATATTAAAAGACTCCTTTTTATGAGTTGAGCAAGTTTACCTAAGGAGGCGTTTTATGACTAGAGGGGAGCACATAATTATTGCAACAGATGTCTACCTAAGATCTTCTTCTCGCAGAGTAAGATATTCTCTATCCCACAACTTATAAAACCCAAACTCAAAAAGTGTCATATCGTCTAAAAACCCACACTCTACTTCAACTGTTATTCTTTCAACCTTAAACAGTTTTTCAAACAGAGGACCAATTTTATCCTTTACCCCTTCATCGCTATCAAAGGTCGTACCTTCTAATAGTACATAAATATTTAGACTATATCTCTCTGAAGATTCAATTTCCCTATCTGGATTTACTAGAAAAAAGATTTGATAGATTATCGGGAACCTGTTATAGATATCTGCCAATCTCCTATCAATATTGGGAATCTGTTTAACGATATTATTAAATTCATCGGGAAATGCTGACCTCTAGTATTTTCTCGATAGCCACTTTAGTATCCTAACCATACTTTTTTGGGGAATTTTCGGTCTCTTTGATTCCATCGTATGCTTCGCCAAAATAGCTCTATCAATTTTAAGGGTCTTGTTTATATCAAATTCAAAAATAGACCCATCAATTTCCAAGTGCATCTTTCTTGGGTTTTTGCCATAAGAATAGTTGTGATCAATTTTTTTAATCTTTTTCACACAAAAAAATTCAGCGTATGGTTCCTTCTCTAAACTGAGATTTATTAAATCACAATCATGCGTATAAAGAACCAATAAATCAGCTCCGCTAATGTTATTATAAAACTGATACCCAGACATCAACGTTTCTTTCAAAGAATCTGTTACAATTGTCCCCTGAATCCAATTGTTTTTTTGAATCTTCTCAAGATTTAATTCAATCATCCAGTGAAATCTTTACGGCACATCAAAGTTCCTAATATTGTTATCAAAAATTTCGTCATCGAACTTTGCTGTTTTTGCAAGTTTAATTAAGCCTCTCCTTCCTCTTTGCTGTCTGTAAAATCATAAAAGCTATAACCTCTCCAATCCCCTGATATTCCTCTTCAATATTTTGACTCTCAGAGAAGATCTCCTTTAATGATTTATTGTATTTACTGATATTTTGATTCAAATAGGTTTGCGCGACTCGATCTTTTTTCTCTGGGACAGATTCCAATAACTTATAGATGTCCCCAATTTTATTGGCGTTACTACCTTGCGGAGTTGTTTTTTGGCTTAACCAATCGTAGATAGTAACCCTTGAGACACCAAATATTTTCGCCCATTCAGTTTTATTAAACCCAAAGATTCTATCAATCTCGGCAAATTGCTCATTATAATTTTTTAAGACCACCGGTATAGTTTCTTGTTGCAATTCATCTTCAACAACATAGCCAGA
>DUOJ01000088.1 GCA_012838895.1 Spirochaetales bacterium | reverse complement strand
TATCACTCGCTAAGGAGGCAATGAGATTTGAATTAGCTAACTCCATTCCTGAAGTTGTAAAGAACTCGCGGTTGCTCCGGGCTAATTTGTTGAGTCGCCACTGATAGAGGAGGGCATTCACTTGAAAGGGCACTCTCAAAAGGGGGTGAGAGCTCTCTTGCTTCTCTCGATTGGCTCTCTGGTCTCTTCTTAAATCATTTAAATAGGTGTGTCGCTCCTCAATCAATGGGAATGTCTCCTTAATCTCTTCAGCTAAGTTGCCACTGGAGGCCTCTTCCCAAGCGATAACCCCTACCCTTCCATACACCTCGTTAAGTGCCTCTTCTTTCTCTTTGATGAGCCCTTTGAGGCGCCTGATCCTACCGTTGGCATCCATCACCCCCTCTTTCAGCTTCTGCATCAAAACAATCTTCCTCTCGTATTCGTCCAAGAGCTCTTTAGCTTGCTTAAGGTTTTGATAGGGGAGAAGGTTTCCCTCCACAATAATGGGAGTCTCTAGAGTAAGGAGGTGGAGGGCAAGGTCTGATAACAGAAGATCAATATCGTGGTTGACTTCACTAATTCGTCTCTCAATTTGTTCTATTTGATTCCTGTGACGACCCATTTTACCCTCTTTGTAAAGCTGTCGGGCAATTGTACCATAAGGATAGTTCCTTGACAAAGGATACTTCCCTCTATATCCTAAAGTCGTAGAAAATAGAAAAGAGCATCGAATGAATGGATTCTCGGTGGAGGCTGGATGAGTGAATTCAAAATCCCCTCCCTGCTGAAAAAAAAGTTAGAAGAACTGGACCTGAACACCTCTCAGCACCCCCTCTTTATTGAGGTGGGTAGTGGAGCTTTTTCAGTTGCAACACACCGGTCACACCTCCTATCAAGGAAGGGGGGAGCTCAAGCTAAAAACCCAACTGTCCTCCTTTTGCTCCCCTCTGAACAGATCGACAAATTGCTAGAGAGTGAACCCAATTGTCCCTCTTTCACCTGTCTCAGTGAAAACCAATCACCCCGAGCTGACCTCTCGGTCCTTCACGATGAGACAAAGGTCCTCGTTACAACTCCACAGAGAGCAATTGATCACCTAAGGCGTGACAACATCTTTTTGGAACAGACCGAAGCTGTAATTGTGGGATACGACTTCTTCAAGGGAGAGAAAGAGTCGTTTGAGCAACTCCTCACCAGAGAGAGTGCCTTCCTCGATGATTGCCGCTTCATCTTTACCAAACTGCCCGAGAAAACCAAAATTGAATTTTACATCGACACTCTTTCCCATTTTACGCGTACCCCTCAAGAGCTGGTAGAAGAGCCCCTCGTCGTTTTACAGAGCGAGTGGGAACAGTCCCAATTCAAAGTTGAGTGTTATACCAGTTCGAAAATCACCAACAAACAGATTATTACCCTACTCTATGCACTCCATCACGAACACTACTATTTAATCCACAAAATTGGAGGAAGGTGGAACTCGTTAGTGAAGGAGCTTGCTCTGACAACCCCGCGACTCTCATACAAGGGAGTCCCTTTCAACAAAGGGGGGGAGGAGCTTTATAAGTCTGCTGGCTGTGTGGTTACTATTGGTCTTAGGGAGGGGGAGATTGCTTCCACGGTGCGCCAACTCCATGAACACCTCGATAGTGTTCAACGGGTTGTCTGTATCGTCACCCCTAAAGAGGTGGAACAAATTATTACTTCTAAGGAGACCCTGTTAATGAACCATGAAATTAAATCAATTCCTGAAAACAAAGAGGTTATAGCGGGCAAAATACAGATGTTGCTAGCTAAACTCTCAATCGATTCAAACCCCGAAGAGTTAGAGGGGTTGAGGGTGATGATCAAAAAGAACGTCCCCTTTTTTAGGCGCGGTTACTTCTCCGCCTACCTTTTACGTGAGCTATTCCAGAGTGAAAAACCAACTCCCAGAGTAGCCGCTCCTAAGAAAAGTGAACCGGCCACCAAGCAACCTGCGGCTAAACCTAAACCCCAAACTCCCGAAGATAGTCGCACCCTCTACCTCAACATTGGGAAGATGAGGCGCCTATATGCTAAAGAGCTCTCCCAAATCTTCCAAGACAAACTCGAAATTGGCAAAGATGATATCTATTCGATTCGAATCCACGATAAGTACTCATTTGTAACCCTCTCCCAAGAGAATGCCGAGAAGGCAATTG
>DUOJ01000008.1 GCA_012838895.1 Spirochaetales bacterium | reverse complement strand
TTGCCTTTGCGGTCCAGTACCAAGGTTATATTGCAACTAACCAGTGGCCCTATGTCGCTGGACAAGAGCCCACCAAAGAGCAGATGAAGCTTCTTAGAAGTTTAGTTGAGGCTGAGGATATTGGGGTGAAAGCTTTAGGGAACGGGGTTCCTCAAGGGAAAGTAGTCAAACTAATACGTGACTATTTTGCGGCTAATGGGTTATCTAAATATGACTTATATCCCCCAATGCACGGCAATGGGCTGGCAGAAGCTGAGTCCCCCTATCCAGATGAAAATACTCAAGAGCTCTTCCGTTCTGGCATGGGAATCAACTTTGACGTGAGTCTTTTCGGAATTCCAGGGGTTGGTTCTAACCGTATAGAGGAGGGATTTATTATTACAGAAGATGGCTCTCCAATGGTTTTGTCCCCCTTAATTAGTTCACTACGGGAAAAGTTTTTACGGGGGTAAAGTTTAAAGGCGAAGCCCAATAGGGCAGTGTTAACTAAAGAGACACAAGAAATTTGTAAACCTAATTAGTGGGGCTGGTTTTAAAACCAGTCCCTCTCTTTGGATTATCTGAATTGAAGATATAAAAAGAACAGAATAAGGGCACAGACGATACTTGAAATGGACTAATTTGAGTTTACCTGTTTTCAGACAAGAGAAAGGCTCTAAAAAGCAAAAACCCTCCTCTGTTACATACAGAAAAGGGTTAAAGATTGCGGCAGAGAGGACTTGAACCTCCATGGCTTTTCAGCCACTAGCACCTCAAGCTAGCGTGTCTACCACTTCCACCACTGCCGCTAACAGTGGAAAACCTACACTATTGAGTCTCTTTCGTCAATACCAATGTTAGAAAGGCATTTAACAGATTTCACTGAGTCTCGTTCTATTAAGATAGGGCTAAGAATTACTTGCGCTTCTTCTTTCTCTTTACCAAGAATGGTGTCTAGGAGCATATTGGCAGCTAGAGACCCTGTTTGCTCTTTTGGTTGGTGAATTGTAGTAAGAGCTGGGTTTAGGTATTTTGTGGGGAAGATATTATCATAGCCAATGACGCTGTAGGTATCGGGGATTTTATAGTGGTGTTTCTGGGCTGCCTCATAGATTCCAATGGCTGAAACATCACTCAGTGTAACAATGGCACTAAAGGCGTCTCGTTTAAGGTGGTGCTCTCCTTTGAAAATTTGCCCCATCAATTTAACACTCTGCTCTAAACTTAGTGAATCGTGAATAACCAGGTTTTCGTTGAATGGTAGGTTTGCTTCTTGGAGGCTCTTTATGTAACCCTCTAAAAAGTAGCGAGAGGAGGGGAGGTTTTTGGGCCCGTTTAATAAGAGGATATCTTTGTGCCCCCTTGATAATAGATAGTTGGTCGCCAACGATGAGGCTATGGAGTGGTCGACACAGACACAGTTAATATCGTTGCGATTAGGGCGGTTATCGATGAAGACTGTTTTAACATGATTTTTTAATAAGAATTCTATATTGTCTGACTTTTCACTCACTGATGAAATGATGAGTCCCTCAACTCCCAACCCAATCATCGATAAGATATTTTCTTTTTCCAACTTCTCATCGTATTTAGAATCGGCAAGAAACATGGTGTAGCCATTGTGATCTAAAATTTCCCCAATCGCTTTATAAATCTCTGAGTAGAAGGGACTTTGTAGGTCGTTTAAAATAACCCCTATCGTTTTTGTCCGGCGGCTACGGAGCCCTTTTGCTAAGCTATTGGGACGATAATTGAGCTTTTTAGCTAAGAGTTGAATCCTTCTTCTAGTCTCAATGTTGATTGTTTCATCATTATTTAGTGCTTTTGCGACAGTTGAGAATGAGACTCCAGCTTCTTCAGCTAAACGTTTAATCGTAACCATTGGTCCTCTCTTTATGAAAATGGTAAACCGGCTTAGAGGTAGCTTAAGTGGTGTTTACATCGTTGTCAAATGTTTGTTTGTTCTAAAAATTTTCCTTGACTTCTACTATTGTGGAGTATAACATGAATTCAAGTTTGACGTTAAACTTATTTTTTTTAAGTTTACAAATTTTCGTTAACGTTAAACAATTGATTATACTTTAGAGCTAAAGGGTATCCTATGAACGACTATGTATTAGAAATGAACGGAATCACCA
>DUOJ01000087.1 GCA_012838895.1 Spirochaetales bacterium | reverse complement strand
GTTCAAAGGCTGTATGGAGTCCTCCACTGATGAAAGCTTCCACTTGGAAGAAATCGACCTTTAGGCGTAGCAACCCCACATTAGCCCCCGCCTTTAGGCTATAAAAGCTACTTTGGGGCTCATTCGTGAAAGGAATCTCTTCATATTGCCCCCCTTGCACAATGAGGGCTGAGGTGGGGATACTAGCTTGCGTTTGGGCAAAGAGGAGGTGAAATTTAGAAGAGGGGCCATAAGGGTCGGCTAAATAGCCCCTAAAGAGGGGGCTCTTGGGCATTAGTGTAAACTCAACCTTACTGAATAGGGGCGCTAATGAGAAGAGCAGTAGTGTAACAACCAATACTATAGTCTTCTTCACTGAGTTATACCTCAAATTAATTGTCAAAAACCTTAGCGCAAAAAGATACTAAAAATATTAAGCTACGTTTAGCGGTAAAGCAATAGAGGAATATTTAAGTTAAATAGCTTCGAGAAAGCTTACCCCATAATGATTGTGAGCCCAATATAAGAGGACCTTTGGTAGAAGAAGTTGAGCAGGGGGGTGCGACCATTGTGGTAGGTGAAATTTATCCGCGTCTTAAAGTCTGTTTTTGGCTCTTTTAGAACTAAACCCACCCCAAGGGTAAACTCTGTCTCCCAAGGATTCTCTTCTTGGTAGGCCCCTACTGTGTGGAGGGTCATCCCATCTTGATGAAATTTGACAATTGCAGCGAGTGAGAGTCCCAATTGGTTGGTCAAAGAGAAATCGTACCAGAGACCTGTTTGGACCGACCACGCTTCATAGCTGTCAGGGTACTCGACAGCTGTTACTTTTTCATCTCCAGCAACAATGGGGTGTGCCGGTTGCTCATTAGAGGGTTTTAACACCCAGTTCGGGATATGGACCGCTGGCCCCATCCAACTTTTCACCATAGGTCTAGTCGCCTCTATGTTGAAGTGGAGGTTTTTAAGGATATCGACATTGAGGCCAAAAAAGAGGTTGTTATCGCGGGTAAATTCTATACCTTGCCTCAGCTCACCATTCACTTTGTTGAAGTTTTCTAAAGTCTCATCACCATAGTGCCCTGAGTAGTGTTGCAGTCCAAACTTAAACGAAACACGGTCGAAAAGACGCAGTTGTGGCCCTATAAAATAGACGCCATCGTAACCGAGATTGTCAGCTCCTCCAAATCCTTGGAAAATTGAGTTAAGAGCTGCTGAGAGGCCAAACTCTAAGGCTACTTTTTCTCTGAAAAGGGAAAATCTAAAAAACCCAACATTGGCCCCCGTCTTTAAGTGGAGGTAAGCCTTCTCATCGGCATAACGCTCCCCCTCATAAATCGGAATATCTTCATACTGGCCACTACCATCGGTAGGGGTAACCCGTACTGTTCTCGGTTGCCCCGATAGAAACCAGAGATACCCCAAAGTATTATTGACACTAAAGACGTCAGCTGGGTTTTGGTCGTACAACGATCTAGAACTGAACCACTTAAATGAGAAGAATGGGACCTCAGTAGCAAAAGCTGTTAGACCCACAAAGAGAATTAACGATAAAATTAAGAGAGGTTTTTTCATAGTATTATCCATTAATTGCAAAGCCAACCGAGATGTAGTGACCCCGTTGGTAGAGGAAATTGAGGAGGGGGAATCTACCGTAGTGATAAAAAGCCTCAATCCTCATTTTTCGATCAAAATAACCTTGATTAAATTCAAAACCTCCCCCAACGGTAAAGGTTATCTCCCACGGTTTGCCACTATCGTAACTATCTACTTGGTGGTTGGTCTGTCCATCTTGGTGGAATTGGATGTCACCAGCCACAAAGAAGGAGCCCAATGAGAAGAGGGGGAACCTAATCTCAGTTCCAGCTTGGATTCGCATCGCTAAGTAGGAGTCGTCGTAAGCAACTGGCGAGACCCCCTCTTGTTCTGCGATGTTCTCATATTGTGGTTTATCGTGATCAGATGGTTTGACAACGTAGGAGGGGACATGGGCTGCGGGTCTAACCCAAGCAGCTTGCATGGGGATTTCAAATAGAGAGTAGAGTCTGAGACTCTTTATCGGTTCAATAGAGAGAGAAAGCATCCAAGAGTTGTCACGGGTGTACTCCAAAAGGGACATCGTACCCAGGTTGGCACTTGGATTGTTTTCAGCCATCTTGGCTAAAATCTCATCTCCCCAATGGCCCGAAAAGTGGTGAATTCCAGCTTGTAAAGCGACAACATCCCATAACCTAATATTGAGTCCAAATGAGTAGAAGCCATCAAATCCTAAGAGGTCGGTGGCACCTTCAAGTTAAAAGACTGCATTGAGTCCCCCATATAGGTAGAGCTCAATTTGGAAAAATCGAGCTTGAAATCTTAGAAAGCCAATATTTGCTCCAGCTTTCATATTGAAATAGTTGGTTTGACCTTCACTCTTAAAAGGAATCTCGACATACTGGTCATCTTTGGCGTGGTAGATGGTATTGGGGATTGAACCCTCTGTCAAAGATGTAAAGATGTGGAAT
>DUOJ01000086.1 GCA_012838895.1 Spirochaetales bacterium | reverse complement strand
TCTATTATGACAGTATGTGGTCCAGTAGAGGCCAATAAATTGGGGATTATTACCCCGCATGAACATGTCTACATCGATATGAGGGTCTTTTTTGCCCCATCTCCAAGGATTGAATTGAAACAAATTGGGGAAGCTAAAGTTACTATGGATGTTTTAGGATTACTAAAGCGCAACCCCTTCCTAGTAAAGGACAATGTAATAATGGAGGATAGGGCGACCCAAACAGCAGAACTGATGAGATTCAGATATGCCGGGGGTGCAACAGTAGTTGATGCAACTAACATTGGTTTGGGACGCGATGCAGAGCTGTTGAGAAAAACAGCGGTCGACACTGGCCTTAATATTGTAGCCGGGGCCGGTTACTATGTAGAACCAGCTCAGAGTGAGGAGATTAAACAACTCACTATTGATCAAATTAAAAAGAATATTGTTAAGGAAATAACGGTTGGAATCGACCACACAAATATTAGAGCCGGTATAATCGGAGAGATTGGAATTAGTCACGAGATGATGCCTTTCGAAGAGAAGAGTTTAAGGGGAGCATGTCGTGCCCAATTGGATACCAACGCCCCTTTGATGATTCACATCAATCCATGGTCAACTGAGGGGTTACAAGCTATGGAAATAGTCAAAAAGGAGAAGGTTAACCCCAGTCGAGTAGTAATTTGCCATATCGATGTTGAAAATAGGTACGACTATATAAAACAACTCCTCGATGATGGTGTCTATATCGAGTTTGACAACTTTGGGAAAGAGATGTTTATGGACCACTGGGACATTGTCCCCGGGTCGGGACGCTTTGTAACTGACTGGGAGCGGGTACTATTAGTTAAAAGGTTAATCGATGAGGGGTATGTAGAGCAACTTCTCCTCTCGTGCGATGTGTGTCTAAAATCATCCCTCTGTGCCTATGGGGGATGGGGATATGAACACATTCTAGTACACATAGTCCCAATGCTAAAAGAGGTGGGGGTCACTGATGCCCAAATTGATTTAATGCTTAAAGAGAACCCTAAAAGGTGGCTTGTCTCTTAGGTAGGAGGAGTAAAATGGCAGGTAAGAAGACTTGGTTTATTGTTGATGGCTACCGCCCAGCACCTAATGCACCAGAAGGGAGTGTCTACTCGGGTCATGAATCGATTATGATACTCAATGTTAACGATGTAGCAGCTAATCTCTTAATCGATATCTACTATGAAGATAAAGATCCTGTTGAAAATATTGAGCTTAAAGTTCCTCCTAAACGGATTTATTCATTTAGGTCGTCCGATATCGATGTATTAACAGTAGATCTTAAGATTAATGAACAATATTCGATGCGAATTAGGAGTGATGTTGAAATTGTTGTCCAATATGGACGACTAGATGTGACGCAACCCAATATGGCCTTCTTAGCGACACTAGGCTATGGAGAATAGATACAAACGAGATTGGAGGAATAATGCCTAATCCTATCCTACAGATGAGAGGAATTTCCAAGAGCTTTCCAGGTGTCAAAGCTCTCGACGATGTCGATCTGGAGCTCTATGCCGGTGAAGTTCTCGCTCTAGTCGGGGAGAACGGTGCGGGGAAATCGACCCTGTTAAAGATTTTATCAGGGGCTTACCACCGCGATGTCGGAGAGATTGAATTTAATGGACAGAAACTAGGAGTCTACACTCCCAATGAATCTTTAGGGATGGGAATTGCAATTATTTACCAAGAAATTGACAATTTTCAAACCCTATCAGTAGCTGAGAACATTTTAGTTAACAACCTCCCTACAAAGGGGAAAGTTAAAAAAATCGATTGGAAAAAGAGCTACAAAAGGGCAGATTATGCTCTCAAAAGGATTACTGATGATATAATGCCCAATGCTCTAATGAGTACCCTATCGACAGCACAGCAGCAATTAGTCGAAATTGCCAAAGCAATCGATATGGAGATGAAAATCTTAATTATGGATGAACCCACCTCAGCCCTTAACCGCGTTGAGACTCAAAAACTCTTAAACTTGGTTAGACAAATTGCCGACACAGGGGTAGCGGTTCTTTATATCTCCCACAGGATGGATGAGATCTTTACAGTATCTGATAGGATTCAAGTTTTACGTGATGGGAAAAGTGTTGCCAACTTGAAGACCATAGAGACCAACCGAGATGAGATAGTTAACCACATGGTTGGACGTGCCCTCGATGAGATGTATCCACATGAGCCCCAAAACCCGGGGGAGGTTCTCTTAGAGGTTAAAGGGGTCTCTTCTGGGATGATCCATGATGTGAGCTTCTCCCTCTATAAGGGGGAGATTGTTGGTCTCTTTGGATTGATGGGGGCAGGGAGAACCGATTTAGCGCGACTCCTCTTTGGAGATATGGTGATGCAAGAGGGGGAAGTATTTGTAAAGGGGAAGAAGATTCGCTTCAACAATCCTAAAGAGGCGATAAAAAATGGGATAGCTTATATCCCCAGCGAACGGAAAGTTGAAGGACTATTAAGGGGAATCCCAGTCAGGTTTAACATCTCAATTGCTATCATTCAAAAGTTGATGAAATTTTTAAAACTAGATTTGAAGCAAGAGGAGGAGATTACCCACAAGTGGATTGAAGAGTTGAAGATTCGAACACCGAGCGCAACTACTCTAATCGATAGCTTGTCGGGAGGAAACCAGCAGAAGGTTGTGATTGCTAAGTGGCTCGAAACGGAACCCACTATTTTAATTCTCAACGACCCGACGCGAGGTGTCGATGTTGGAGCCAAGGCCGATATCTATAGTTTAATTGAGAAGCTGAGTAAGGAAGGGATTGGTATTATTATGATCTCTTCAGAGTTGCAGGAGACGCTCGCCATGTCAGACCGAATTTTAGTGATGTGCGAAGGTCGATTAACGGGTGAAGTTCCTAGAGAACAAGCTACCCAAGAAGTTCTTATGAAATTAGCGGTTGGGAGTGTGTAAAATGAAAAGTGCTTTTAAAACAGTTATGAATAAAATAAAGAGACAAGATAATAGTGAAGTCACCCTTCTCATAGCCCTCTTTTTAATTGGTTTAGTCTTTACAATATTGTCTCCCTATTTTTTGACTATTAAAAACTTCTTTAACATTGGAATTTACTCAGCAATTATTGGTGTTACTGCTACAACCACAACATTAGCCCTAATCCAAGGGTGTATTGACATCTCTGTTGGAAGTATTATGGCGCTGACGGGGATGGTTTGTGCAATTCTCCTTAAGGCAGGAGCTTCAATGTTTGTCGCAATCATAATAGCTTTTGCTGTTGGCCTTGCGGGGGGAGCCTTTAACGGACTGATGGTGAGTAAAGCCAAAATTAACCCGATGATTACCACCCTCTCAACAATGACTATCTTCAGAGGAATCGCTTATCTCTCTAATGACGGAATCTCAATAGTAATCAACAATAACAACTTCAAATGGATGGGGCGCGGTTATATTGGGCCAATTCCTTTTATCATTATCTTGATGTTAATTGCCTATTTCGTGATGTGGTATGTTGCTAAGTATACTGCCTTTGGGCGAAAAATCTACGCCACTGGAAGTAACCCCCGGGCAAGTTATCTTTCAGGTATTAACACCTCAAGGATGATTTTGGTTGTCTACATCCTTAATGGAATGATGGCAGGAATATCGGGAATCTTGATGGCTGCTCAGTCGGGAGCAGGTCTACCAATCGCTGGAGAAGGGTATGAGATGACCATTATTTCTGCCTGTATCTTGGGAGGAACTTCACTTAACGGAGGAAAGGGGAGCATCTGGGGAACCTTTATCGGAGTTATCATGTTGACGACGATTGCCAACGGATTAACGATGTTGGCAGTCCAAACCTTCTGGCAATATATTATCAAGGGAATAATCTTGCTGGTTTCAGTCCTAATTGACTCAATCCGTAGCGGTGCATTAAAGAAAGTTTGAGCTAAAATTAAATTGATTAAAAAAATAGAGGCCCTTGCAAAAGGGCCTCTATTGTTGCGGCAAAGAGGACTTGAACCTCCATGGCCTCTCGGCCACTAGCACCTCAAGCTAGCGTGTCTACCACTTCCACCATTGCCGCTAACAGTGGAAAACCTACACTATTGAGTCCCTTTGGTCAATACCAATGTTGAAAGGGCTATTTAATAGATTTTACCGAGTCGCGCTCTATTAAGATGGGGCTGAGGATTACTTGAACCTCATCTCCCCCCCTCTCCATTATTGAATCTAAGAGCATATTAGCGGCTAGCGACCCTGTCTGTTCTTTGGGTTGGTGTATCGTAGTAAGGGCTGGGTTAAGGTATTTAGTGAAGAAAATATTGTCGTAGCCTACCACGCTATAGGTGTCGGGAATTGAGTAGCGGTGCTTATGTGATGCCTCATAGATTCCAATAGCTGAAACATCACTAAGTGTAACAATGGCACTAAAGGCATTAGGTTTTATGCGGTGGTTCCCGCTAAAGATTTGATCCATCAGGTTAACACTCTGTTCTAAACCAATTGAATCGTAGACAACCAGCTCCTCTTTGAAAGGGAGTCTCTCTTCTTTAAGACTCTTTTGGTACCCCTCTAAATAGCGACAGGAGGAGGGGAGGTTCTTTGGACCATTTAAAAGGAGGATATCTTTGTGCCCCATTGAGATTAGGTAGTTGGTAGCCAGCGATGAGGCTACAAAGTGATCGACATAGACGCAGTTAATATCGCTACGGTTAGGGCGGTTATCGATGAAAACTGTTTTAACTAAGCTCTTTAATAAGAAATCTATGTTGTCAGACATTTCACTGACTGATGAGATGATAAGTCCCTCAACTCCCAAACCGATCATCGATAAGATATTTTCTTTTTCTAACTTTTCATCGTATTTGGAGTCGGCTAGAAACATGGTGTAGCCGTTGTGATCTAAAATTTCTCCAATTGCTTTATAAATCTCCGAATAAAAGGGGCTTTGAAGGTCATTTAAAATAACTCCGATTGTCTTTGTACGGCGACTGCGGAGCCCCCTTGCCAAGATATTGGGGCGATAATTGAGCTGTTTTGCTAATAATTGAATCCTTCTTCTAGTCTCAATATTGATTGTTTCATCATTATTTAACGCTTTTGCGACGGTTGAGAATGAGACTCCAGCTTCTTTAGCTAACCGTTTAATCGTTACCATTGGGCCCCTCTTTGTCAAAAATGCCAAACCTATCTAGGGATAGCTTAAGCAGTGTTTACATCGTTGTCAAATGTCAAATTGTTTTGCAAATTTTCCTTGACTTCTATTATTAGGGAGTATAACATAGATTTAAGTTTGACGTTAAACTTATTTTTTTTAAGTTTACAAATTTTCGTTAACGTTAAACAATTGATTATACTTTAGAGCTAAAGGGTATCCTATGAACGACTATGTATTAGAAATGAACGGAATCACCAAAGTTTTCCCAGGAGTGGTGGCCCTAGATGACGTAACCCTCAAAGTTAAACGGGGAGTCATCCACGCTCTTATAGGGGAAAATGGTGCCGGGAAGTCGACCTTGATGAAGGTCTTAAATGGTGTCTACACCCAAACATCTGGCTCTCTAATCCTTGAAGGGAAAGAGTTGGAACTCCACGGAGTGCGTGATGCCCAAGAGAAGGGGATAAGTACAATTTTCCAAGAGTTCAACTTAATTAACTCCCTCTCGGTGGCTGAGAATATCTTTTTAGGGCGTTACCTTGGGAAGGGACATATCGATTGGAAGAAGATCAATGCCAATGCAAAGAAGCTGATTGAGAGTCTAGGATTTAATTTTGATGTGACCAAACCGGTGGGGCGTCTTTCAACTGCAGAGAAGCAGCTTGTAGAGATTGCTAAGGCCCTCTCTTACCAAGCTAAAATAATAGTGATGGATGAACCAACTTCCTCTTTAACAAAGAATGAGATTGAGATTTTCTTCCCAATCATTAAGAAGCTGAAAGAAGATGGTATCACCATTATCTACATCTCTCACAAACTCGATGAGATTTTCCAAATTTGTGACATGGTCTCCGTCTTAAGGGATGGTAAACTTGTTGGCGAGAGTTTTGTCAAAGATACCTCGCGTGAAAAGATTATTGAGATGATGGTGGG
>DUOJ01000085.1 GCA_012838895.1 Spirochaetales bacterium | reverse complement strand
AGCTCTTTGTGGTCACCATGGTAAAGGGGGTGAGGCTTTTATCAAAATATTTAATCATAGGTAGCGAGGTGGTCACCACCCCTGAGACCGAGGCTAGTTGGGGTCTCTCATCTCCAGCTACGACCCTATTATGGAGTCCACTGAGTAGAGCTAAAAGATCTCCGCGCGTCACAAAGAACACTCCTCAATTAAAGATGCCAAATTGGCAATCGAAATATCTAGCCAGTCTTTGGGGGCAGCTTCCCCCTTCCAAGGATGGGTTAAACCACTTGAGCTATTAATTCTAGCCAAATAAAGAGGATAGTTGACCTCTCTCAAAATAGCGACTGTTTCACTAGCACTTCCCCCTTGGCTCCCCACTCCCGGAATAAGGAGGGGTATTTCACGGCTGGCATAGTAGGCAGCCAACTCTTCTAGCTCCATTAGACTAGTAGCCCCCACCACCGCCCCCACATTGCCCCACCTCTCACTGTAGCGTCCAATGCGGTGGGCTACCGCCATATAGAGGGGGTAGAGCTCTTTCTCGTCAACTTGATCAACCACGACGAGCGACTGAAGATCTTTAGCGCCCACATTACTGGTGCGATTGAGGAGGTAAAACCCCTTCTCCCCCCTCTCGCCAAAGGGGGCGACCGAGTCGCTCCCCATATAGGGGGAGACGGTGACAGCGTCACTCTGGTAAAGGTCAAATGCTTCACTGGCGTAGTTAGCACTACTGAGGGCAATGTCCCCCCGCTTAGAGTCTAAGATGACGGGAATTTTAGGGAAGGCCTCTTCCAATAGGTTAAAGAGCTCTCCTAAAGCGGCTGACCCCTTAAACTCCCCTTGCCGGGGGTTGTCAAAGAGGGTGTAGTACCCAATATTGGGTTTGAAGGCGGCTGGGACAAGACGCCCCTTAATCATCGCGCCAAAGAGGTCGTTAAAGAACCTCTTCAAATCTTCTCCAACATCGCCACTCTGGTATGGTAAGGCTGTTCGAATGGGGTCCAACCCCATACAGAGACAGTTGCCTACCCTTTGGGCACTCTCTTTTAATAACTCTTTATAGGTCACCTGCTACCCCCTAGTGTCGCTCATAAAGCCGTGTTTATCGCCCCATCCAAAGGGGTCTTCACGCCACTCTTCAAGAACCTTGCGCTCCTCTTGATTAACATACCCTATCGCTTCAGCTGTGGCAATTAAGAGGTCGTAGTCAAAGAGGGTGACTAACTTACAAGGGGGCTCTAAAGCCGCGAAGGCTGTTAGTGAGGCCTCAAGACCGTAGGTGAAAATTGCCAAACAGGTGGAAACCTCCCCTTCACACTCTCTAATTGCCTCAAGAGCTTTAATTGAGCTCCCTCCGGTAGAGATGAGGTCTTCTATTAAGATAACTTGCCCCCCTTGGTAGGAGCCGTGGGGGGGAAGTCCCTCAATTAGGTTACGCAGTCCATGCCCCTTCCCGGCTGAGCGGACATAGGAGAGGGGCTTTTTAAGGAGGTCGGCTAAGGTTGTGGAATGGGGAATCCCCGCAGTGGCGGTCCCGGCAACGTTATCAACAACTAAGTTAAGTTCTTCAATTATAGCCTTAAAACCTTGGGCAATAAGGGAGCGCACCTCCCAGTCGACCAAGAGGCGCCGATTGTCGTTGTAGATGGGCATCCAATACCCACTAGCCCACTTAAAGGGTTCATTGGGGGAGAGTTTTATCGCCTCCAGCTCTAACGCCCGTTTGGCAAGCTCTCTTCCAAGCTCCTTCTGTATCGTCTTCACCTCACTGCCTCCTATTTCCATATCTCTTTAAAGGTGTGAATTGTACCACAATAGGCACAGCTGTAGCGGTCATCTTTAGTCCGCTCAAAGCGCGCTGGTACCCCCTCATTGTGAGAGGGGTGGGAGATGCACGCCTCATTGTTACACGCCAAGTCGTCAAAATTGTAGATCCTTGGGGGGAGATGGGTGCGGTATTTAGCGGCTACCTTCCCCTCCTCTATAATATTTAAGGTACACCCAGCAGCAGCGGCTGCGAGGCGCTTAAGGTCTCGCCTCTCCAACTTATGAATCCCCGGTCTAAAGATAATCCCTTTGTAGAGGTTAGGGTCTTTATGGCTCGTAGAGACCCACTCCCCCCCCTTGCCTTCATCTAAGTTCATCACCTTGCTGATAAGGGCCATATGGCGCCGAATTGAGGCCGGGTCATCCCCTCGACAGATATGGTCGATTACAAGCCCCTCATAGATGGGGCGCACCCCTTCTGAGTAGGGCTCCTTCTTCTTGGAGGGCTGGGGAGGTACTTCGAAAATATACTCCTCATCGAGGCGCTCTCTTAGAGGTTCATCCGTTACAAAGTCATCGCCCACTTTCCCCGCTACCAGAGCTAACAACACAATGCGAACATACATCCCATTAATTGACTGTTGCTCCCACCCGTTGAGGGGGGTGTCGTCTAAGAAGGTGGGGATGGTGGGGTGTTCGCGGTGACGTGGTAGGGGGTGGTAAAATTTAGTCCCCTCTGGCAAGAGGGTCATAAACTGACGTCTAAAAGTAATCGTCCCCCGCAATTCGTCTTCCCGTTTTAAGATCTTCTCCCCCATTCGCTCTAACTGCGGGCGGGTAAAGTACCACTTATTGGCAATTTCGCCCCCTTTTAGGTACTCCTCAATCGAGTTAAAAGTGCGCACTTCAAACCCGTTTTCTAACATCTTGAGGTAATAGGCTTCGGGGAGGGAGAGCTCTGGAGGAGCCACCAGATCTATTTTAACTTTATCAAAGATTCTAAGACCATCAGCCTTAGAGTGGACGGTGCGTCCATGGTAAAGGTCACCCACAAGAGCGAGATGAATCGATTTTGTTGACCACCCATTATCTTCAATGAAAGAGAACTCATCCAACAACTCTTGGGTGGGGTGTTCGTGTTTTCCATCCCCGGCGTTTATAAAGACCGGTTTCTCTTTTAAGTTGTTGCGGAGCGCAAAGGCGGCCGACTCCTCTTCGAGCCAGCGACACACCCCCTCCAGTTTAGAGCGGACAATGAAGAGACCGTTGTGGTAACCGGCTAAGGTGTTAATTGTATCGGCATAACTCTCCCCCTTATTAAATGAGGAGCTCTCTGTCGCTAAGTCGTTCACCTTTGAGCGGTGAAACTTAGCTGCGTTACGGAAAGACTCACGGGTACGCGTACTTGGCTCAAGGAATATTTCGTAAATCCCAAAGTCGGGGTCGTTTATCCTGAAGCGCTCCAAGGTCGCCTCGTCGTTGTTTAAAATAGCCTCTTTCAAGATCTTGGTCTGCTCAAAGAGGTAGCGTCGCTCAGCGATTGAAAAGTCGTCGATGACTGCTAAAGACCTCCCTTTAAATCTATTTTCCATCTTTTATCCCCCCTAGGACAAAAAAAATCGGCCATTGGCCGAATTTTCTGCAAAGCAGTTGAGGTGGATTGATAAATTGTCTCAAATAGCTGAACCATCTCCACCTCCTAGCTTAGAAGAATAGCAAAACATCGCTCCTCTGTCTACTCTAACGGAGCGCCTCTTTGAACCCCTCCACCCCTTGGTTGAGGGCCGACCTAAGGGCCCTTGTACGGGCATCTTTAGGTGTCATAGCACTCTCTCTTTGGCTCTTTTGGTATGAACCGATGGTCTCGTCTCCATCGACAATCGCCACTGAAAGGGTGTAGTAGGCGTGTGAATAGGGGCCTTGGTTTGTCTCATCATCTTTAATACTATACCCAATTTTGACGATAGGAATCCCTTTGGCATCTTTCTCCTTTAAGTTAAAGCCAAAGTCGTTAAAGAGGGCTCTAAAAGCCCCTGTCAACTCTTTATGGGTTGCCACCTCTTCTGCAGCGGGGACTATGACACTCACCTCTAAAGCGAGAGTGACGTTAGATGCTAGATGATCAAGTTGTGTGTTGAGTTCACTCAAGTAACTCTTTTTGCTCTCCCCCGTTAAGAGGGCAATCTGCTGCGCCATCTGAAGGTGTTCCACCGCTAACGGGAGCGCTTCAAGCAGGCAGAAGTAGCTTCTCAAAGGGGAGGGAGAAGTTGCTGAACTCAACTTAATTGTGGCAATTTGACGCGCCAACTCATCCATCTCTTTGGAGTAGAGCTGGGCCGTCTTTTGTCGATGGATAGCCACCCTTACCCACACCGTC
Organism: Spirochaetales bacterium; assembly: GCA_012838895.1. Lineage (GTDB taxonomy): Bacteria > Spirochaetota > Spirochaetia > Sphaerochaetales > Sphaerochaetaceae > DUOJ01. The sequence continues at coordinate 5,608 of DUOJ01000085.1, read as the reverse complement.
TGATTGGCATCAACATAGGAGTTGACCACCTCCCCTCCAATTATAGTTCCACTCTTAGAGGAGAGTTGACTCTGCTCCAAGAGTGCTTGGCTATCATAAAAGATTGTCTCGCCAGCGCCTTGTGTTTCGGCACTACTAAACCCGCTATAGGTAAGAATCGACTCAACCTGGGTATTAAAAGTTTGTGAAAGGGCAGCAAAAGCAGCATTGACTGCGTTATCGCGGGTGGATCCCGCCCCCACAGCACAAATATAGCTCTTCTCATCGTAGCTTTGGTCGTAGAGAGAATCGATCCAAGTTGGTGGTGACTGGAGTGTAGTTGTACACCCAACAATAAGGAGCAACGCCCCTAACAAAACTATTCCTCTTCTTAAAATGGACATACCCCCTCCCATAACCTAAGCCCTTTGGGTGAGACTTTCATCCCCTTGAGGCTCTCTTCATAAATTACCTTGCCACTACGATTGCGAAACAAAAGAGTTGCATCGTAGCTCCCTAAGGGGAGATCAATCCCCCCTACCCACGCTTTATCGGGGAAGTAATGGCTCCCCCTAACATCGGCATTTTCACTCGCCTCACTAAAAATGCGCGAAGCAAATGAGAGGAGATTCCCCACTAGAGAGATTGCATTGGCCTCCTCTTGGCTCTTAGCTTCCCCTACCATAACTTCGGTAGTAAGGTCTATTATATCACTCCCGGTCGCCTTGATAAGAGCCCTAATAATAGTCTTGTTGTAGATATGGTTCTCCCTTGAGCGAAACGCCTCGACCGCTATTGCTCCAATATTCTCAATCAGCTCGAGGTTGAACCGCGCTCCATTGCTCAAGACAACCTCCACTGAGTTGACCGAACTTGGGCGTATCACCATTTTAGGCAGGGCAATCTTTACATAGTTGGTGTAGGAGAGGGGGTAGCGTTCCACCACCTCCACCTTGTTGGGGGCTAAACCACTAAAGGCGACTATGTTGACCCTCCTAACCCCCTCTTCTTGAGTTTTCAAGTCCTCCCCTACAGTTGTGGGGATAGAGAAGGGGTAGAGGGAGGGTTGACTCTTAAAAGCCCTCTCAAGGGCCCCTTTGGCAAAAGTGGCGTCATTAAACTCCCCCAAATCGCGGGCTATGACCATCTGAAGAAAAAGTCCAAGGGCACTACTTGAAAATTGGCTCGCCGAGTACTCTTCAACGTAACCTCCGTGGGAACTCTTTTCGAGACGCTGATTGAGCACTAGGTACTTTTGCCCCAAGAGTTGTTGTTTTTCGCTTAGGCGTCTCAGCTCTACCAACGCGCTCTCCCCCTCCCCTAGATGGATATAGTTGAGCGCTTTGAAGATATTGGTATAGAGATCTTCAAAATCCTCCCCTTGGTAGGCACGGGTGTTGTCGTTAACTAGGTAGCTAGCCAGATTGGCACCGACACTCTCACTATAGTTTTCCCAAATCTGCCGTTCTGAACTAGTGAGGAGGTTGTTTGAGGTGTCCCACGCATGGCTATAGTGGGCCAACACCCCCAAATCGAGGGTATAGAGAAGAGAACCTTGTTTCTCAATAAAAGCCTCCTCCATCTCTATAAGCTCTTTTAAGGCCCCTTGGTAGTCACCCCGGTTGTAGCAACTGTTAACCCTCCCTAAGTCGATGGCTGAGGTGCATGAAATGGTTAGAACTATTAGCCCTACCACTCCAAGAAGGTATATTTTCCTCACTTTTTACCACGTATACTTAGCCTGTTTAATCAGTTTACGTACACTCTCCTCCTCGACCCACACCTTACGGCTGGTCTCAATATCGATTAGTTCAGCACTCACATAATAGGTACGCACAGCTTTCCCCGAGACTTGATCGACAACTGTTCTCACTGCCCCTTGTAAGATGAAGTCGGCTCCAATTTCGCGCCCTAAAGCGACAGCACTCTCTTCGCTGGCGTAGTACTGTTGCCCCTCTCGCTCTTCACGCAGTTGGTCCCTAAAATCTATATCGGCCACCATATCGACTTGATTGGTGTTGATGAGGGCCATCTCAAACTTTTTAGCAATAATTGCTGTGTCGATATGTTCACTGCTCCGGTTGAGGATTGTACCCACGACAACGACCGGATTAGCCCCATGGCGCACTCTAAACTGGGTAATCCAATTGGCCGATAGGCTTGAGTTGACGAGGGCTTTGGTGACGATGTTGATATCGGTGTCGTTCCAACTGCCACTCAGATCGTAGACGTCCCCCTCCTCTAGTCGACTCACCTTAACAGTAGAGCCACAACTGACTAACAAAGAGAAGATTAAGAGGAGCGATAATAGTTGCATAATCTTCTTTTTGCCCATTAGTGCCCCTCCTTCTCCAACTCCTTCTCGAGGTAGTCAATTAAGATTTTAGCTTTATCGAGCTCGCTCTCTCGTAACATGGCCGCACTCTGTTCTTTATAGGCCGCTTTTAGGTTTTTTATGGGATAGGAGACCAAGACATAGACTCCCCCATCACTAGCGACATACTGCTTCTCGATTTGGGTCTCCCTGAGGGAGATCTTCACTACCTGACTCGAAATATACTCCATCATCTCAATTGAGTAATCTTCACCATAGTTCTCAACGTAGTTGGTAAGGGCACTATTGACAGTCGTCCCACTCCAACGGGCTATAATATCGCGGGCCATAGCCTCGGCTTTGAGGCGGGAGTTGTATTCATTAGCAAGTTTGCCATAGCCAACAGCATAGTAGGTGCGCCAGTTGGTGGGAGGATTGGTGGTCCATTTAGGTGTCCCATCTGGATTCGTGGTGGCGCATCCCATCATAAATACCAGTAGTACCACAACTACTAATACCGCTCTAACTCTCATATTCCCCTCCTTTTTTTAGTAACTCGATTCACCCCAATCATAAAGGATAGCCACCAATTTATCTATTAAAAAAGAGTTGCCTCCTAGCCCCTCTTTTTGCAATAATGGGTCGATGAAAACAAATGCGATGCGCCTCTTGGAAGAGGCAAATATAGGCTACGAAGTTGTCACCTATAAGGTTGATGAGAAACATCTCGATGCCCTCAGTGTCGCTAAAATGACTAATCTTGAAGAGGGGCAAGTATTCAAGACAATTGTTTGTCGTAATGAGATTGATAAAATCTTTGTATTTTTAGTACCTGGACCCCTAAGAATTGACCTTAAGGCAGCTTGTCGCCTTGGTGGTTCTAAAAAGATTGAGCTTGTTGAGAACAGTGAACTTAGAAGCTTAACCGGTTACATCAGGGGTGGGGTCTCCCCCCTCGCTATGCGCCGAGTCTACCCCCTTTTCTTAGAGAGAGCGGCTGAGAAATATGCAACCATAGCCGTCAGTGGTGGCCTACGAGGGGTACAACTCCTCCTCTCCCCTAGTGACCTTCTAGGTGTAACGGGGGGAATATATGGGGAATTCTCCACTTAGTGCTTGCTATCCTCTATAGCCCTCGCTAAGATTGCATCATGAAAGTGGTAATCCTAGGGGCTGGAAAACGGGGCACCCTTTTAGCCCGTCACCTAATTAAAGAGCGGCGCAATGTAATAATCATTGAGTCGGACCTTAAACGAGCTAACGAGACCCAAAATAAGCTCGACTGTATGGTGAAGAGTGGTTCGGGAACTGACCCCCACTTTTTGAAAGAGGCTGAAGCTGACAAAGCCGATTTCTTTGTGGCCCTCACCGACAGTGATGAGGTCAACTTGGTCGCCTGTGGGATTGTTGAAAACTTACGCCAAGAGGTGACCACCATTGCGGCCATCCGTAACCTCACCTACACCGGCAAAGATGGGTTGCCTGACACTATCTTGGGGATAAACCACATCGTTAACCCCGAAGCAGAGACTGCTAAGAGCATCCATAAAATAATTAAGAGGGGAATCTTTAGCGATGTGGTCACCTTTGAACACTCCAATTTGGGTCTCTACAACTTTGCCGTAACCGATGACTCCCCCTTTGCCAACCGCTTGGTTAGAGAGTGTCGCGCCTCCATCGCCCCCGAGTTTGTAATTGCAGCTATCAAGCGGGGCGACGAGGGGATTGTCCCCTCGGGGGAAACCCCACTCCTTGTAGGTGACACCCTCGTCTTGGTGGTGGCCGACAGTGAGAAACGGGCCCTATTTAAGTTGTTGGGGCAACGGGAGGTTAAGTCGAAGAGGATAGTAATTGTGGGGGGGTCTAAAATTGCCCGCTTCCTCCTACGCCTCTTTGAGCCAAAAGAGCATAAGTCGATTGTGTTAGTTGAAAAAGATGGCGCCACCTGTGACGAGTTTGCTGCCCTTTTCCCCAACTTATTGGTAATCAAGAGTGACATCGCTGATGAGTTGATCTTTAAGGAGGAGAACTTTGAGACCAAAGATCTCCTGATTAGTCTCACCGACAACGATGAGTTAAATATTGTCACTGCTAGCTACGCCAAAAGATTGGGGGTGACCAATACTATGGCTCTCATCAAGAACAACAACTACATCCCCCTAGGGGAAAACTTAGGAATTGATTCAATCATCAGCATAAGTGCAGCTACGGTCGACTCTCTCCTCAAGTTCATGCGAGGAAAACATGTCTCAAGTGTCCACTCCCTCTTTGAGGGACGGTTTGAGATTATTGAGTTAAACATCTCAGCTGAGATGGAAATTGCCAACACCCCCATAAACAAAATTAATATGAGGGGGAGAGGGGTAATTGCAGGCATTACCACTAAGAGTGGGGAGAACATCATCCCTACAGGGGATTATCAAATTCGAGTGGGGGATACCCTCTTAATTTGTGCCGGTAGGGAGGAGCTCGATTATATCCAGAAGGTGACCTTTTAATGAATTGGCGCCAGATCTTGCGTCTTTTAGGGACCATCCAAGCTATAATTGGCCTCTTTATGGCAATCCCCACCGCCCTTGCCCTCTACTATGGGGAGTGGGCGGCTTTTAAAGCTTTTATCTTCACTCTTATCATTATCATCATCTACGTGGTCGTTATCTTGAGTGTTGGGAGGGCGTGGAAAGAGCGCTCTTTAACACTGCGCGACGTCTACCTTTTTGTCACCCTCTCGTGGATAGTAGCCACCTTTTTGGGAGCTATCCCCCTCTATAGGAGTGGAACAACGGCCAACTACACCTCAGCCTTTATGGAGGCGATGTCAGGATTTACCACCACCGGTCTCACCAACATAGAAAATGTTGAAGGGGTCGCTAAAAGTATCCTCTTTTGGCGCTCGCTGACCCACTGGCTGGGGGGGATGGGGATTGTGGTCCTCTTTGTCGCCCTCTTGCCCCTCATGGGGGTGGAGGGTTTCCAACTCTTTGGAGCTGAAGCGGTGGGGCCCACTAAGAGCAAACTAACCCCCAAGATGAAGAATACCGCTATCATTCTATGGCTCATCTATATCGCCCTAACCCTCTTACAAACAATCCTCCTCCTCTTGGGTGGGGTGAGCCTCTTTGATGCCCTAATTATCACCTTCGGGTCGGTCGCTACCGGAGGCTTTGCTGCCACCAATGGATCTATCGCCTCCTATTCGAATAGCTATGTAGAGATTGTGACCACCATCTTTATGGTGTTAGCTGGGGTAAACTTCTCCCTCTATTTTGCTTTGGTGCGCAAAAAGTTCTCCACCGTCTGGCGTGATGGGGAGTT
>DUOJ01000007.1 GCA_012838895.1 Spirochaetales bacterium | reverse complement strand
GGAGGTTTGATAGGAATTGGGCTCGGAACCCTCCTCAGTTGGTTTGTAGCTAACCTAGTAGGGTGGTCACTCTACATCTCCTACTCCTCTTATATCTTTGCTGCTGGCTTTTCAACACTAGTTGGTGTCTTTTTTGGGTGGTATCCTGCGATGAAAGCGTCTAAACTAGACCCAATAGAGGCGCTAAACTATGAGTAGAACTAGAAGATGGAGATTTGTCGAAGGGAAAGAGTCACTCTTTATTGTGGGTGGACTAATCTTTCTCTTCGCCCTTCTCGTCACTCTAGTTCTTTTTCTTTCCCAACTTATCATTGAGAAAGAGAATACCCTGATGCAATTTGAGGCAGAGCGGGGCTTTGCCTCCTCAGCCCTCCTCTTGTTACAGGAGGAGCACTCACGAGCCCTTACCGCCATGGCTGAAGCCAATGTGGTGGGAATTGGGGTCTATTCAAACGCTGGGAGATTGCGGCTGGGGTTGGGCTCTGTCCCTAATACCCTCCCCCTTGAGAGGTTCCATGAGATTTGGCAGAGCCGCTCATCAAGCCACTTGAACCAAGGGGTTGCCAATTACAACAAAGAGACAGGGATGATTGAGTACCTCCGCTTTAGCCGTCTCACTATCGAAGTTGAGACGGGGAATATTACGTTGGAGGATGATGGATACCTCCCATCCCCCCTCACCTTCCCCGACATCCTCTACATCCTCTTTGATGGGGGGCAGTACTACAAGAAGGTGTTGTTAGTGCGCGTGCTGACGGGAATAGCCCTTGCCGTTCTCTTAACGTTTCACCTCGTCGTATACAATATCTACCGAAGCAACCGCAAATACCGTGAAGTGTTGGCTAAACAGGAGAGTTTGGTCAACTTAGGGCAAGCTGCCCGCACGCTGACCCATGAGATTAAAAATCCCTTAAGTGCCATCACTCTCCAAATGGCCCTCCTTAAGAAGACGATGGGGGATGCCAACTATGAGGGGATCGCGGTGGTTGACCAGGAGGTGCAACGCCTGATTCACCTCACTAATAAAGTCTCCGACTTCTTGCGTAACCCTGTTGGAGCACCTGAGAAGATCGACTTATTGGTCCTCTTGAACTCACTGCGTCACACCTTTTTGGAAGAGATTGAATTAATCTCCGCCTTGGATGAGGCTTATATCTTCTTTGACCCCGATCGAGCCCGCTCGGTCTTTGAGAATTTGATAAAGAATGGGATAGAGAGTTGTGGTGGGCGCGACCCAGCCGTTGAAGTTGAAGTTACCCGTGACCGAAGAAAACAGATCCACATCTACGTGCGCGACCGAGGAGATGGGATAGAGGAGGGGGACCTCGAGAAGATCTTTGACCCCTTCTACACTACGAAGATTCACGGTTCTGGTATTGGGCTCGCAATTTGTCGCCAGTTTGTCCGTGCCCAAAAAGGGAACCTAAAGCTCTACCCGCGTGAGGGAGGAGGGACCGTGGCTGAAGTTATCCTTCCAGAAGAGAGCCACTAGAGGAGTCTATGAGAGTATTAATAGTTGATGATGAGTACAACATTAGGGAGTTACTCCGCAAATATTTGAGCCTCGAGGGGCTTGAGAGCGATGGTGCTGAAAATGGTCTATCGGCACAGCGCCTCTTAAG
>DUOJ01000006.1 GCA_012838895.1 Spirochaetales bacterium | reverse complement strand
CTCTATTATAACGGAGAAGAGGCGATTTAGAAAGTGAGAGCCCCACAACTGCAGGGCTCTGCTTGAGTTAAACTTAGAAGATTGAACCAGGCTCGTAGTGGTCCATAACGTTTGCTTTAGTCACCATAACAGAAGGAATTACCATTGATGTGGGCTCTTTTTTGTTGTGGAAATCATCCGACTTCTTGCCGGTGGCAACATCGACAATGTAGTGGATTCCATCAGCAATCATCGAGGGGTGGTAGGTTCCAGTAGCTCTAACTAAGGGGTCTCCATCGATAATCATCTTGTAGACAACCTTAGAGCCAGCGCCACCTAAAGCGATCTTAATGTCGCTTCTCCCCGACTCTTTAATAGCTTGGAGGACACCTGTTAAAACGTCATCATCCTGACAGAAAACGGCATCAATTTTGGGATACTGCTGGAGGAATGTCTCCATCAGCTCAAGACCCTTTTGAGTCGACCAGTTGGCAAACTCGTAGCGATCTTTCCCTAAGAGGTTGACGAGAGAGGGCTCTTTGTTCATAGCAGCGAAGAAAGCGGTCATCCGCTCAGTATCAATCTCAACTGGTAGTCCACCCATGGCGACATAGTTTCTGAGGCCTTCAGCTTTCATCGTGTCTCTGAGCCATTCTCCCGATAGGTGCCCCAGCGCTGTATTGTCCCCAGCGAGGTTGACATAACCAAATGAGGTGTCGGTCAAACCACGGTCGACGACCATGACCCTAATCCCTTTGGAGTGGACCTCTTTTACGATGGGTGTTAAGGGGGCCGATTCGTGGGGGAGAATTACGAGGTAATCCATACCCCAAACCATCATATCCTCAACGTTTCTCACCTGAGCAGAGGGGTTATCAGCAGTGACAACTCTGAAATCAAAGCGTCCAGGCATCTCTGCCTTGACATCATTGACAGCTTTTTCTGCCCACCAGACGATTCCTCCTGTCCATCCGTGGTCAGCGCTTGGAATTGAAATTCCAATTTTAGTGGTAGCTGCCTCTTTGGCGCCCGCTGCAAAGAGCGGCATCACCATGGCAACCACTAAAAGTGTTACAACTAATACTTTTTTCATCCCTAACCTCCTGTTAGTTCTTATTATTATATTGTAGCAAGACAGCTACAATAATCACCAATCCACGTGCAGCTTGTTGAAGGTAGGAGGAGACTCCCCCTAGCACCAACATATTGTTGATCATCCCCAACATGATGGCTCCCAAAACGGTCCCTATAACAGACCCTTTGCCACCCGACATGCTGGTCCCCCCGATTACAGCAGCTGCTATTGCATCGAGCTCATAACCGGTACAGTCACTGGGGTTGATACAGTTGAGACGACTCGACCAGAGAAGGGCTGAAAGTCCGGCTGTCAATCCCGTAATGACATAGGGGAGAAGTTTAATCCACTGCACCTTAATAGCAGAGTAACGGGCGACTTGTTCATTAGCCCCCACCGCACAGGCGTAGCGTCCAAACTGTGTATTGTTCAACACAATGTGGAGAATTATAGCGACAATTATAAAAACCCAAGCAGGGACAGGAATTCCCAGATAGACAGCTGAACCAATATAGGCGTAGTGGATATTCTCTGAGACTACGTTACCCGCCCCCGAGAAGTATTGGATTAGGGAGCGGAAGATGCTCATTGTCCCCAGCGTAGCGATGAAGGGGGCAATGCGCCCCTTAGTCACCAAAAGTCCATTGAAGAGGCCACACACGCCACCAAAGATGATTGAAAAGATGGAGGCCAACACAACCGCTAAGATTGAGTCTCCTGGGAAGATATTGAGAAAGAAGATTGTCACTCCCCCCACAAAAGCGGTCATCGAACCAACTGAGAGGTCAATCCCCCCCGAGATAATAATCAAGGTCATCCCCAGACCAATTATTCCAGTGTAGGAGATTTGGCGCAAAATATTGGTTAGGTTACGAATCTTCAAGAATGAGGGCCAGCCCACAATCGTGGCTAAGATAAAGAGGAGAATGAATCCAGCTCCAGTAGCGTGTTCACTCAATTTAAAATCTTTAAAGTACCCTTTTATCTTCATACTAATGCTCTTATTGTTTAAATTATCCATAGGCTTCCCTTCCCTTAATCCCTGTCGCGTGGAACATAATCTCCTCTTCATTTATGTGCTCATCACTTAGGCACCCTGCAATTGTACCTTCACGCATCACGTAGACGCGACTACACAAGCCAATCACCTCCTCCATCTCTGAGCTGATGATTACACAAGATACTCCCCGCTCAGCTAGCTGGTGGATAAATTCATAAATCTCCCGCTTCGAATTGACATCAATTCCACGGGTGGGTTCATCAAATATCAAAATCTTGGGTTCGGTCTCAACCCAGCGAGCTAGATAGACCTTCTGTTGGTTTCCACCACTAAAGAAGCGCAAGGCCGCCTTTTGAGAGGCTGCTACAATTCTAAAGGTCTTCTTAAACTCTTCAGCTCGCTTCTCCTCCTTCTTAAAGTCGATTAAGAGATGCTTCTTATAGTTACCTAGTGTTATTAGGGTGATATTCTTAGTGACATCAAAGTTGGAGACGATCCCCTTACCTTGACGATCTTCACTAATATACCCCATCCCTAGGTCGACTGCATCGCGTGGGTGACGAATCTTCGCCTCTTTACCATCGATCGCGATAGTGCCACTCTCCACTCGCCGTAACCCCATAATCGCCTCAAACAACTCTGTCCGCCCTGCCCCCACCAGACCGGCAAAACCTAAAATTTCGCCACGACGAAGGGAGAAAGAGGCGTCGTATATCAAATTTTTAACTCCTAAGTTGTTTACCTCGAGGATCAAGTCACTCTTATCTCTGATTTTCTTGGCTGGAAAAACTTGGGTGAAATCGCGCCCAATCATTTTCCTGGCTAAGTCCTCCTCCTTAACCTCTTCTATCGGGTCGACACTTATTAAAAGACCATCGCGCAAAACTGTAACACGGTCACAAATCGCCTTAACCTCTTTTAGCTTATGGGAGACAAAGATTATGGTTACCCCCTGCCTCTTTAGCTCCCTCATCAGATTAAAGAGGGTCTCTACTTCGTGCCCCGTCAAAGTTGTAGTGGGTTCATCCATTATTAGAATACGGGCGTGTAACATGAGGGCTTTAGAGATTTCAACCATCTGCTTCTCAGCGACACTCAAGTCGCCAACGAGACGGTTGACGTTGAGTGACATCTTGAGTTGCTGCAACTGCTCAATTGCTTGACGCCGCATAGTCCCCTTATCGAGGAGACCTGAGCGCAAAAGCACTTCGTTTCCTAAAAAGATATTCTCGTAGACCGTTAAGGTGTTAATCAGGTTAAACTCTTGGGGGACAATTGAGATTCCCAACGCTTTGGCTTCTCCGTAGTCTCTAATCGACACCTCTTGCCCATTCAGTAGGACTGAACCAGCAGTTGGTTGGTAGATACCACAGATAATCTTAATCAGGGTCGATTTACCCGCCCCATTTTCTCCTATCAGACCCATCACCTCCCCCGCCCTTATGTCGAGGTCAATCTGGTCTAACACCTTTACAGTCGAAAACTCCTTAGTGATGCCCCTCACTGCAAGAAGGGCATCTCCAGAAGCCAGTTTTTTAGAGGTATTTTCTTTTACCATCAATTCTCCATTGCTCCATCGAAGCTCACTGTTGAGGGGGCAAAATCTATCTTATGGACAAACTCGAGGGCCTCTTTAGCCCCAAAGAGACGGTCCATACCGTTGTCTTCCCACTCAACCGAAAGGGGGCCGGTGTAACCGGCAGCGTTGGCTTCTCTGATAATAAACTCAAAATTGACATCACCATGACCTGGACTCACAAAGTTCCAACCACGGCGTAAATCACCAAACTCGAGGTGGGAGCCGAGGATTCCACTTCTTCCATCCAGTTTTACGTAGCTATCTTTGATGTGGACGTGGTAGATACGGTCGGCAAAGTCGCGGTAGAAGAGGGCTGGGTCGACCCCTTGCCACACTAGGTGACTTGGGTCGAAGTTGAACCCTAGGGTATCGCGCCACTCAAAGACCTCGAGCAGTTTTTCGGCACTGTAGTAGTCATAAGCTATTTCAGAGGGGTGAACCTCTAGGGCAAATTTGACATCACAGCGATCAAACTCATCAAGAATGGGGCTCCACAACGCCTTAATCTCGTTATAACCATCTTCAACCATCTTAGGGGTTGTTTGAGGGAATGAGTAGAAGTATTTCCAAATGGGGGAGCCCATAAAACCGGTCACCACGTAACACCCCATATTTTTGGCAGCTTGAGCAGTATATTTCATCTGTTGAATACCCCAATCACGAATCGCCTCGGAGTTTCCTGCTAACTCTTTGGGGGCAAACCCATCGAGGCGGGGGTCTCCAAAAGCATCCCCCACACACTGCCCTGCAAGGTGGTTGCCGAGGGCCCAACACTCTAAGTTGTATTTGGCCAGAATCCTCTTTTTCTCTTTGACGTAGGCGGGGTCTTTAGCAGCTTTCTCAACATCCATGTGGTCGCCCCAACAGGCAATTTCTACCCCATCGTAGCCAAATTCGCTAACAAGTTTGCACACCTCTTCAAAGGGCAAATCAGCCCATTGACCCGTAAATAGTGTTACTGGTCGTCCCATAATACTTTCCTCCTTTATAGGGTAACCCAGGCAGCGTCTTTAGCAGAGCTCTCAACACAAGCTCCGATAAAACGAACCCCTTCTGCCCCATCTTCAACAGTGGGGAACTCCAACTTCCCTCGGTCTATCTTTTCTCCATTAAGTTTTCTTAAAAGGGTATCAGCAAAAGCTTTATAGATGTTAGCAAAAGCCTCAAAGACCCCCTCAGGGTGACCTGATGGGAGACGCGAGAACTTTTGTGCCCCTTCAGCAAAGGGGTCTCTCCCTCGCGAGTAGAGTTGCTTGGGTTCCCCCAGTTTGGTTAGGGTGAAGTGGTCGGGGTCTTCTGGTGACCACTCAATTGTCCCTAGTGATCCAAAAATACGGACCCTAAGGGCGTTGTCGTAGCCAATTGCAATCTGGCTCGACCAGTAGACTCCGGTGGCGCCGTTGTCGTACTCCACCATGATGGTAGCGTTATCATCGAGGGTACGCCCCTCTACAAACTTATCGAGGCGAGCACTGAGGCGTTTAATTTTGAGCCCTGTGGCTGTAGCTACCATATTCTCTATATGGGACCCAATATCTCCAACACAGTTTGATTTACCACTCAAGGCAGGGTCGGTTCTCCAAGCTGCTTGCTTATTCCCATCATCCTCGCTACGGGTGGCGAGCCACTCTTGAGGATACTCGGCGTTAACAAAGCGCACCTCTCCAATTGCCCCAGTTTTAATTAGGTGTTGGATTTGTTTAGCTACCGGATAGCCGGTATAGGTGTAGGTGACTCCAAAGAGAAGGTCACGCTCATGGGTGAGGGCCACTAGTTCTTTAGCCTCTTCCCATTCGACAGTAAGTGGTTTATCACACACAACGTTGATTGAATGCTCTAGAAGGACTTTTGCCCCACTGTAGTGGGCTGCATTAGGGGTGACGATTACAGCAAAATCGATCCCATCAGCTCGTTTGGACTCCTTTTCTGCCATCTCTTCAACTGAACCATAAAGGCGCCCAGGGTCGAGACCTAACGAGAGACCAAATGCTCTACTCTTAGCTGCATCGCGGGAAAAAACACCACATACGAGCTCTGCTTTGTCGTCGATTCGAATCGCCGTACGATGGACATCTCCAATAAAGGCACCAGGGCCTCCTCCCACCATTCCATAGGTTAGCTTTGCTCCAACTTTCTCACTCTTACTACCTTCAATCACAATTTCCTCCCTATCATCTGAGCAGAATTTTTTGTTAGAAGAGT
>DUOJ01000084.1 GCA_012838895.1 Spirochaetales bacterium | reverse complement strand
GTAAGCGCTCTATAAATTGGTATTAATCCTTTTACTCTCCGTTGTTAGACTGGTCATAGTCTAAGTTTAGGGAGGAATAACCTATGGGCGACAGGACATATGAAGTGAGCGAGAAACTGAATCATCTCATAAAAGCGGACGAATTTGTCAAAACCGGAGGCTCCTACCAAAGATATGCCATCATGGCAGACATCCCCAGAGGGACCTTCTATGGATGGCTGGCTGTCCGGGAACGAATTGCAACCAAAGCAGCCAGCACACCAAAGCACACCCAGCTGGTCGACTTAGGTAAGGTGAGCCGTAATACAATAACCACAGCTCGTCAAATTATTACCATTGACTACTATGGAGCAAAAATTGAGGTATTAGGTGAAGATGCTCTGCTAGCCCTGCTGAAGAACATCAGGGCTGCAAGCAATGAATCACTTTGAATGTCAGCGAGTGGCACCGACGAAATGGTACGGCTTTTCGCGATTGGAATCAGGTTTTGCATTGAGGCGGCGCTCACGCCACTCATTGAGCCTAGTCAAATCAACCTTATCAGGCATCAATGCCTCCCACTCGGCCTCGCTCTTGGTTCCGGGTCCAAAGGTGCAGATGGCCTCAAGATAATCATCTGCTCTCAGGCCTGCTCGCTTTGCAGTTTCAATTATCGAGAAGAAGAAGGCAGAGGCATCAGCACCGTCTACGGTTTGGGCAAACAGCCAATTTCGCCTGCCAAGCGCGAAGGATTTCGCCACCCTCTCGTTCGCGTTGGTCGAAGGTGTGGCCTCTACCACATCAAGGTAGTTCTTCATATAGATTCGATAATTCTCAAGGTAGCTAACAGCATCGCCTATTGCCCCAGCATGGCTGTAAAATTGTCTCACTTCATCAACAATCTCATAGATGGTGTCGATGACTTTCTCCGATTCTTCTCTTCTGAGAGAGAGGAAAGTCTCTGCATCAATCTCTTTGGATTTGAGCATCTTGCGATACCGCTCATCAATTTTATAAAGCTTTGCCGCTTCATTGATAATACGAAGGGCATGAACATTCTTTTTGTTGACCTTCAGAAGCTGCTTCAGCTTCCGTACTGCATGTACCCAACAAACGCAGTGTTTGTCACTAGGATAAGAAAGATACCCATTCAATCCATCGGTGAGGAGATACCCTCTATATCCATAGCGCTCAATATCTTCAAAAAGAACCTCACGCGAACGTCCTTGTATATAATCCAACAATACCAACGAGCGGGTATTACCTGTAGCCTCATCAAAGGTATCTGCTATGGTGATGTACATGAAACCATTGGTCGAAGGCTTTCCTGTAGATCCCTTCACATCCAGTACAGTGACCCTCGTCTCATCTTTACTCAAGAATGCAGATTGATAGACCTGCTTTCTATAGTAACTGGCGAAGGGCAACAGGTCTTCGTAGTAACGAATCACCCAGGAGGCCAGCTTCTGGCGCGAGAGGAAGAAGCCTTCCCTGGCAAAGATCTCTTCCTGTCGATAAAGAGGAAGATGGTCATCAAACTTACTAAGCACTACATCACTTACAATGCTGGGGCTCGCTCCCAATGCTGCACTGGCACTGGGATAGAGGATTATCTTGTTATTATCCTGTCCAGCATCAACGTCTACCGTTTTGTACTGAGGATAATGGTGACGCTCAACAACTACCTTACGAGGGATAATAGCAATCTTATCTACTACCTTATCTTCTACTCGCTTATAGGCAATACCATCTTTCCCTACAATACTCTCTGTAGCATCTTCGTTATGAAATACATCACACACCGGAGTATCTGCCGGGGCAGTGCATGCATTGAGGCGTTTTCTCTTCTTTCTGGTATGAGAGGCAACTTCAGAGGTCTCTTCCTCTTGAGGGTCCATAGCCAAGACTGCATCAAGGATTTCCAACTCTTGGAACAACCATCCCATCTGTTCAGAGGAGGGGATATATCGTTCTGCAGTCTTCAGCTTATATAACTCTTTGAGATTAGCGATTTCCTCAGATTGAGCCTGTATGATGGAAGAGAGATTTATGACAAGTGATGCCATTTCCTCCTTGTCCATTTTCATGAGATCTTCTTTTGTGATCTTTCCTGTTTTCATGAGCCAATGATAGCATAATATGTAAATTATATCAATATAAATGCTTAATGTTATGCATTTTAGGCCATTAATTTAACCTACAAGCTGTGGAGTGTAGACAGGGAATTGACGCCAAATATCGTAGCCTTTGAGTAGCAAAAGAAGATCTTCCACCTTGATTCTCAAAGCTTCATCAGCGGTAGTGGGCCACTTAAAAGAAGAACCACACTCAAGACGTTTGATGATCTCAAGCCAGCCGTTGCCATTCCAAACTATTGCTTTGATGGTTCTGCGGTTGGATCCACAGAAGAGAAAAACCGATTTCTCAAAAGGTCGCAATCCCATATCTTCTTGTACGATAAGTGCCAGGCCAACAGAGCTCTTTCGCATATCGCTCCGACCTGCTCGAATGTAGAAGTTATAATCTTCAAGTCTGATTTCCATCGCTCTCCTCCTGCAAAGAGGCTAGTCGATAGCAATATTATTAGGAAGCGATATTTATAGAGCGCTTACAAAGCAATTTATGAAAATGCCCGATCAGCAGTAGACCAGAAGAAATGGACGGAGCGTAACAACGCCTATCTCGAACGCCACCACAAGGCTTCAAAGCAAGTCGACGAGTTGGAAGCAATCAGGCGAGAACGCCTTGGCAAGGGCAAAATCATCGAAAGCTTCATCAAAGACATTGAGATCCGACCGCTTGCCATAGACGAGTTTGACGAAAAACTATGGCTTACTGTAATCGACCAAGTGACGGTCGACCAAGATGGCGCAATGACATTCAGATTCAAAAACGGCTCGGAAGTCACAGCTTAACATTGCCATATCAAGGTTGCAAAGGTATATGGCTCGCCTTCAGGCGGGCTGTTTTTGGCTAAGCTTTATCTTTTTGTGTGGGGGTGTGTAGCATATCTTCGGCCCTATGCCGCTCTCCACACATGAATTCTATGCCTTACCACCACTCATTTTGCGCTGAAAGACGATAACTGCGAGTGCAAAAATGACAACCGAATAACCCAATATAATTGTCAAATGCGGTAGCAGTTCGCCAAAATTTCCGTATAAGACTGCTTTTATTGCTTGCACACTATGATAAAACGGTAAAATGTCAGCCGCTTTTTTGAAAGCGCCGCCAATTAAATCAAGCGGAATGAATACCCCAGACAACCATCCTGCGACATTCGTCAGCACTGCGCCGCAGATGCCGCCGACCGCCTTTTCATTCATCATACTACCGAAAAGCAAGCCAAAACCCACAAACAAAAGCGAGCTCAGTGCTGTCACGAGAATCGCAGGCAGGAGATTGACGGTAAGTTCAAGCCCAGCAAGACAGGAAGCAAACAACGTGATTGCGGCTTGCGCTAATGCCATAACGAACAATGGCAAAGTGTAGCCCAATATGAAATCTAAAGAAGTCATAGGCGAGGCGAACAAGCGCATTAAGAACGATGAGGTACGGTCTTTTGACAACAGCATCCCCGAAAACAATGCCATAAAAGCGGTTCCAAACATTGCTAAACCGGGTGCGAGGTTTTCAATCGAGAACATCGTGTTATTCGCTTCGGTGGGGATGCTGGCATTGATGATGGACAGCAGAACCAAGAGTATAAGCGGAAACCCCAATCCGAAAAAGAGGTTGGTGGGATCGCGTAAAATCTCTTTTGTGTTGCGTTTAGCAAACAAAACAATTCTCATACAGCACCTCCTGAAAGCATAACAAAAGCGTCCTCCAACTTGCTTGTACCGGTCTGCTCGGTCAATTCTGCTACCGTCCCAATCGCCGTCAATTTTCCGTTTGCCATGATGCCCACACGGTCGGACAACGCTTCCGCTTCCTCTAAATAATGTGTTGTAAGGATGATTGTCACCTTTCCTTTTAATGACTTAATGCATGTCCACAGTTCGCGGCGGGCAAGCACATCAAGCCCCAAAGTGGGCTCGTCAAGAAACAGGATTTTGGGATTTGAAATCAAAGCCATTGCAATGGAAAGCCGCCTCTGCATACCGCCCGACAACTGCTTTGATTTTTTGTTCCGTACACCGTCAAGCCTGAACTGCGTCGCCATTTTATCTGCACTTTTCTTTACTGTTTTGCTGTCCTTACCATAAATGCTCGCTATAAGCTCCAAGTTTTCGATGACTGATAAATTGGCGGCTACTGCTGTTTCCTGCGGCGAGATATTGATTTTCGCTTTGACAGCTTGCGGGTGTTCCTTTACGCTATCTCCGAGCAGAACCGCATCGCCGCCCGTTGGCTTAATCAAACAGGACAGCATCTTGATCGTTGTGGTTTTTCCCGCACCGTTGACACCCAAAAGAGAAAACAGTTCACCTTGCTCGATCGTCAGATTCAATTCATCTACTGCTGTAAATTCGCCGTATTTTTTTGACATATTTGTAATTGTGATTGCATTCATTCTTCGTCACCTCTTTTTGGCGTAGTGCCATCAAAGATTGTTGTGACAAGTTTATTAAAAGCATTTTTGGGCGGTATCGCTATGCCTTGTTTTTCGTCACCCAAGATAATCAAGGTTTCTCCGGGGTTGATGTCAAATATTTCACGGGCTTCTTTTGGGATAACAATCTGCCCTTTTTCACCTACTTTGACCGTCCAAGCGTATTTGCCTTTAGGTTTATTCATTATGAGCCCTCCGTTCATAAAGTATGATAAGTATGATTTATATTACCAGTATACATTGTGCGACTGATTTTGTCAAACACATCCACATATCCCTTCAAAACCTTTAATCACGGGGATCATCATCCAAGGTTGTCAAGGTATTTTGCTCGCCAATCGGCGGGCTGTTTTTTTTGCCGTAGCAGTATCTTTTAACGATTACAAGGCAAATCGTTAAAAGATGCACACCCCCAGAGGTCTAATCGTTAAAAATAAACACTTAACAGCCGCAAGTTCGTGTCAAGTATCCTCCGAAAACGGCAGCTCTAAAACACCAACTATTGCTACAAGACAAAAAGCACAAAGCCCGAAAGTGGCTTAAATCAAGCACTTTCGGGCAAACAAAAAACCACCTGCTGACAAAACTCCTTTTATCAATAGATGGTATTTGATTTGGTGCAACGCTATTGATAACATCTAGCAGTTCTGCATAGTCACCCTCTGTTAAATAAAGGACAGTGCCATCTTCTTCAATTTTTAGCTGTTCTTCTGCACCTTGTAGGTCTGTTATGTCTGGGTATTCATCACATATCCAAGTAGATGATATAGGAGCTTTTGTAGAAGCCATCTTATAGATAGAGGTAAAGTAACTTTCAAGGACCTCAACATTGGTATCGAATTTATCACCATCTCCACCGGTAAATGTAGCTATCATCTTATCGTATTGCGTCACAGTCGCTGCTAGAGTGTCAGCAATAGAATCTTTGGTCTCAAACCTAAATTTGTTTACATGGTGGTAGTTATTGTAGTAGAACAACCTCTCCGGCTCTTTTAAGGCATCTCCGCTACTCTCTAAACTGAAGTAGGTGGTTAACATGCTATCAGTAAAATCTAAGACTTCTCCAGTATCAGCGACAGGTAGAAAATAGTCACTAAAATTCACTCGTTGCTGATACAGAGTAAGCACTGATACGGATTCCTCCGTCTACAGTATAGAACCTAGCTCCAGTTACTAAGAGATGGTTGTAGATCTCATTACCTTTGACTAAGACATTCTTCTCGTTACCATTGGCACTTATACCCTGCTTTACCGAAACACCTAACGAGAATTAGATGCTGAATCCGATATAAATTCTTTTATTCTTACAGTTTGTTTCTCAATTTCTATTGTTCTTTACCTCGTTATGAGTTACAATACATAATGAGGAGAGCAGATATGGCAATTGTCCACCAGAAGGATAAACGGTCGGGAATCACCTACGCGTATGAATCCACATCGTACTGGGTCAAGGAACTCAAACAATCTAGGAGCAAACGGGTTCTCATCGGACGTGTAGACGATGTCACCGGTGAGATCATCCCGACCGATGGCAGGGTCAGGAACAAGCTAGTTGTCGAGGCTAAAGCCGAAGTACTTCCCAAAAGATCTTTCTACGGTGCCACCTACCTGTTCGACTGTATTGGCAAGAGATTGGGCATCACTTCGGCACTGAAGACCATCTTCCCCCAATCCTATAGGCAGATTCTTTCCATCGTGTACTTTCTGCTCCTAGAAGATCGTACTGCGCTCTCAAGGTTTGCCAAATGGTCTCATACGCACCATCATCCATTCGGCAAGGACATCCCTTCACAGAGAAGCAGCGAGCTTTTCGCAGCAGTGGAGGAATCACACCGGCAACAGTTCTTCTCAATCCTCAAGAAACGGAAGGTTGACGGCGAGTACTGGGCGTATGACACCACCAGCATCTCCAGCTACTCGCAACAGCTGAAGCAGGTCAAATACGGAAAGAACAAGGAGCATGACAAACTGCCGCAGATCAATCTCGCCTTGGTGTTCGGCAGCACGTCCCAGCTTCCGTACTACTACCGGCAGCTTGCTGGTAATATTCCCGACTCGAAAACACTGAGTCCCTTGCTAAATGATCTCAGGGATGCAGGGTATGAGAAGGTCTCGTTGGTCTTGGACCGGGGTTTCTACAGCAAGGAGAACATCGATGCCCTGTATAAAGAGCACCTCAAGTTCCTGATGTCGGTTTCCATGGGACTCAAGTTCCTGCGGAACAACCTTGAACCGTTGTATGATGGATTTAGGAGTTTTGACCACTACAACAGCGCCTACGAGCTCTACCACCATAGTGTACGCACCACATGGGACTATGAGCAGGTGCGTCCCTACAAGAACGATGTCATCTCCGAAGAGAGAAGGATCTACATCCATTATTTCTTCAACATTGACAAAGCCGCCGAGGATGAGAAGGCCTTTGACCTTC
Organism: Spirochaetales bacterium; assembly: GCA_012838895.1. Classification (GTDB taxonomy): domain Bacteria; phylum Spirochaetota; class Spirochaetia; order Sphaerochaetales; family Sphaerochaetaceae; genus DUOJ01. The sequence continues at coordinate 35,130 of DUOJ01000084.1, read as the reverse complement.
AGTTGATTACGTTGCGGGACGAACTGGAAAGCGGCAAACGTGTTCCTGAGCATGAGAAACAGTACACGAAATATTTCACCATTACCTCCACACCCAAGCGAGGGACCAAGGCGGCAGTCATACCCGAAGCAGTAGCGAAAGCTAAGAGATACCATGGGTTCTTCGCCCTCATCAGCAACCAGAAGATGGATGCAATCGAGGCACTCCAGCTCTACAGGAACAAGGAAGTCGTGGAGAAGGCCTTCAACGATCTTAAGGATCGTTTGGGCATGAGACGAACCCTTGTCTCTTCTCAGAAGAGTCTGGAGGGCAAACTGTTCGTCCAGTTCATCGCGCTGATCTATGTCTCGTACATCAAGAAGAAGATGCAGGATGGGAACCTGTTCTCCTCCTACTCAATTCAGAGCCTGCTCGATACGCTAGATGTCATCGACTGTGTCCAGATGCCCGGAAAGCGACTCCGTTGCGGCGAACTTCTGGAAAAGCAGAAGGTGATTTATGAGAAGCTAGGCTTCAGTCCGCCATCCTCGTTATGAGTCGCGGGAATCCAGGTGGTAACGCCGTCTGCCCCATCAACGACAGAGATCATGGCTAAACCTATTGTTTTAGAGGCAACCTCCCAGCTCCCCTCTCCTAAGTCCTCTATGGTAACGGTGACACTAATAGTCTTATTTGAACTATCTTCGGTCACTTTGTAAGTATCATTGGTGCTTAGGGTAGTGGCGGGTTCTTCTTTGTGGAACCACTTAATAGCTACTTCAAGATCTTCGCTGTCGGTATCAAGATAAGTGTTATCATCTAACTTAATCTTCACCTTTATCTCCTGATCCACCGCAGGAGTTAGCACAAGGGTGAGGTTGTCATCCTTGTCGACAACTTCTAGTGTGAATCCACGCTCATCATCTTGGTCCCCTGGTTCTGTTAGTTCATTTGGACAACTGACAATAAACAGTAGAGCTGCTACAGCTAGTAGCATGAACAATACAAAAACTACTCTCTTTCGCATACCTTCCTCCAACTTTATAACATTGCGTGGAATGTAATAACTACTTCTGGAGGGTACAAGCCTTTTTAGGGAAATAGTAGTTTATTTCTAGTTATAATAATTAATTACCAGTAATTAGGGTTAAATTAAGCACCCCCGGCTGGGGGTGCTTAGTTAATTTAGAAAGCTCCTTCGTAGAACTCTTCAACTTTAGACCAGTCGAGAACACTCCAGAAAGCTTTAACGTAGTCGCCCCTCACGTTCTTATATTTCAAGTAGTAGGCGTGCTCCCAGACATCGATTCCTAGGATGGGGATATGCCCATTTCTTTCCATTAGGGGGTTGTCTTGGTTAGGGGTACTTGAAGTGTAGAGTTTACCGCTACTATCGGTGGAGAGCCAAGCCCAGCCCGAACCAAAGCGGGTATTGGCTAATCTAGTGAGCTCCTCTTGGAGGTTAGCCAGGGACCCAAAGGTCTCATTGATCGCTTCTGCTAATTCTCCCTGGGGCTCTTTGGTCCCCTTGGGTGACATAATTGAGAAGTAGAGATTGTGGTTCCAAAAACCACCTCCGTTGTTACGGACGGTGTTTCTAAGGGCAATATCATCAATCTCATCGAGTTTGGCCAAGATATCTTCAGCCAACATCTGGTCAAATTGGGGGAGACTACTCAAGGCTGTGTTGAAATTGTTGGTGTAAGCAGCGTGGTGCTTAGTGTAGTGGGTCTCCATTGTTAGAGCATCAATGTAGGGCTCTAATGCGTCATACTTATAGGGAAGGGTAATTTGTTTGAACATCTTATTCTCCATTGGCAGAGCTCTTGAGGATATCTTCACTTAGAAGAGTAGCCAACGCATCCAACTCCCCCTCACGCTCTGCTTTCAAGGAGGAGAGGATATCAAGAGGTTCACCTAAAACCTCAATCTCTTTCATTTGACCCAGAAGTCCCTGCATCGTCTTAATAGCTGCAGAGGCCCAGGTATGATTCCCTATTAAAACTCCCCGCCTCTTCTGGTAGTTGAGGAGAGCCAACTCTCTTAGGAGCGACTCAAAGGGGAGGTAAAGGTGCATGTTGTAGGTGGGGGAAGCAAAGACAAAGTGACTGTACTTAAAGAGGTCGCTAACTATAAAGGAGGGTTCACTCTTAGAGACATCCCATATCCTAATATCTTTGACTCCCCTCTGGGCTAACTTGTTAGCCAAGGCGAAGACCACATGTTCAGTATTGCCATACATTGAAGCGTAGGCTAGCACCACTCCCCTCTTCTCTGGGGTGTAGGTGCTCCACTTATTGTAGAGACTTAAGATTATCTCTAAATCTTTTCTCCAGAGTGGTCCGTGTAGGGGGAAGATCATTTTAATCTTATCTAAAGGTAATCGCTTAAAGATAGCCTGCACTTGGGAGCCGTAACGCCCCACTATATTGGCATAGTAGCGCCGCGTCTCATCTAGGAAGAGGGAGGGCCAGTCAACTTCATCGGCAAAGAGATTCCCCCTTAAGAGACCAAAAGAGCCAAAGGCGTCGGCACTGAAGAGGATCCCTTGGCTCTCTTCAAAGGTAAACATCACCTCAGGCCAGTGGACCATGGGTGCCATGTAGAGCTTAAGGGTGTGCTTGCCAATATTGAGGGTGTCACCCTCTTTAACAACGAGTGAGTTCTTAGAGAGGTCGCTCTTGTAGTACTGAGAGAAGAAATCAAAGGTCTTTTTATTGCCTACTACGGTCACTTCGGGGTGGAGGCGTAAAATAGCCTCTATGTTGGCACAGTGGTCGCTCTCCATGTGGTTAATAACGAGGTAGTCTAAAGGTCTCCCCTTTAAGACCCCCGCTATATTCTCTAAGTACTGCTCACTAATGGCGCGGTCAACTGTATCAAGAAGGACTGTCTTCTCATCGACTATAAGGTAGGAGTTATAAGAGACTCCTTGGGGAAGAGCAAACATGTTTTCAAAGCGCTCTAGGCGGTTATCATTACCTCCAACCCAATAAACTTGATTAGCAACCTCTCTGGTGATATGCACATTAGCCTCCTCTATTAGTGTTCTGGGTAAATATAATGAGGATGGAGGCTTTAGGCAAACTGGGGAGTGTGGTAGATTAGCTCAAAAGATGAACCAAGTGGAGTAGCTATGAAAGAGACTAAAGTAGTTATTATGCACAATTTTGAGAGGGAAGAGATCTACAACGTCATGCGAGCTGTAAAGGCAGTAATGGAAGGCAAGGGCGAAGTGGCCTTCGCCGTTACCACTGAGAACTCCCTAACCATGAAGTTGGGAGAGGTTGTCAGTGAGGTGGCTAGCGACCATGCCTACATGAAGGCTAACCCACCTCAAAAAAATAATGATTAAAACTTAGCTTTGACAGTAATGCCCACTCTCGTGTTATATAAGGCCATAATTTCAAAGAAAGCGTTCTCTTCAGGACCAGCAATCAAAGTAGGAATGTCTAAGAAGTGACGCGCTTCAACTCCAATCCCCAGCATAGGCAAGATGTTGAAATCTAACCCAACACGGACACTCAGCAAAACCTCCTCCTCAAAAACGAATTTGTCCTTTCCTACAGTCATTCGGTAAGCGGGACCAATTGCTAAATAGGGCTCAACCAAGCCAAAGGGGTAGCGGAATACTCCGTCAGCTCCCACTTCTAATAAAAAATCACCACTCTCTAGGCTCTCAGCGAATGGCGCGAAAACAGCAACATCAGCCGATATACCAAACCACTTGCAGGGATACCCTGTTATACGTATTCCAGGAGTATATTGGGCTAACCCCCCTTCTTCCACCGCCATAAAAGAGAGAACACTGTAAGTGTTATTCAATCCGATATCAAAGACACTTGGAATAGCAGCACCTAAAGAGAAGCTGCCAACCAACACTATGATTGCTATAACGATTAATACCTTTTTGTTCATAGGAATGCCTCCATCCTTTTCAGTTTACTAGTAATTCATACTATCAAACCAAGGGGCGTCAAGCAATTGAAATCGATGCTAATACCCCTTTGTTATCTAAAATTCTTTTCTTTCTTGCCTTTCCATCCATTAGTCGTAATAGATGTCTTAATGATTAAGAGAAAAACTGTGATTTAATTTTTATAGCTTTAGTGGGTCAATCGCAACGCCTATCTAAAAAGGACTGACAAAGTATTTCTACTGCAACCTACACAATCCTCTTCGAAGCCACACTCTCTGCACAATTCCAATTGACTAATCAAACAAGAAATTTCTGTGTAAGAGCAATTTTCTGGTTTTTGTTTCAACTTTTCTAATAATTTGGAAGCATGTTTTAAAGCTCTTGCTAACTTTCCATCTTCTTCCATCATTTTAAAAACTTTTTCTTTTGACAAAAACTCTTTCGTCTTTTCATAATTTTTAATGTATTTCTCAAGTGCCCTCACCACCTCTTGGCAACTTGAATATCCTTTATCGCTGGTGTAATCCATAAAATGGAGAAAAAACCAGAATTCTATACAAGGGTTACTGGTTATTGGAATAATTGATTTTGGTAATTTTTTACAAATATTTTTGAATTTTTGTAGCTGATTATTATACTTAATTGAATCAATATCCAAGATGCAGAAAGCAAGGTCATAACCTGAACTAATTAGCCTTCTTGCACTAGCAAAGATATTTTCAAAATCTGTATGCTTAGGCAGTTCAGGAGCCAACTTAAAATTATAGCACCTATCCTGTCTTAAATATGTAAATTAACACCATTCTGTAATACCTTCCCCAATAATCGCAATGGTTTTTTTCAGCTTCTTCTTATGATTCTTCTTACTCATCTTCCTCTCCCTCTATTAAGGGAGAACCTAAGACAGGAACCCCTCCTAACTTACCTGCTCTATAGAAATTCCCTAAGTTGTGGTTCTTGTGAAGTCCAAAATCTTGAGCACTATAATACTCACTCCCCCCATCACCCCCTTTCTCGCAGAACCAAACCATGTCTCGCCTAACGTATTCGTTCTCCATTAAGTATTGAGCATGTGTGGTAGCAAAAATTTGTGACCCTTTTGAATTTATAAGAAAAATCTCTATTAGATAGTTAACTAAATCGGGATGGAGAGAAGTCTCTAACTCATCAATAGCAATTGCGTGGTTACTCTTCAGCAATTCCATAACAATCCCTGTAAACCCAAAATAACGGAGAGTTCCGTCTGACTCCTCTTCTGCTGGTAAATCAAAACTTCCCTGAGTTGTTTCGTGAATGAAGTAAAGAGCATTTCCTTCCAATTCTTGCTTATCTTCTAAATGCTTAATTTCTTTTTCGGGAAACCCGCTGGCTTTAAGAGAATTCAAAAAATCTTCATCTACTGAAATCGGAAATTCCCTAATCTCTAAATCACTAATTTGAAGATCAGCTCTTTTCAAGAAATCTGTCAACATTTCTCTATTTTTGCTATTTTTAAAGAATTTTCTACTATGCCACCTCCAGAGTCCAATTTTCGGATTAATGATAGGCATAAAATTATTCATAAAATAGTTTTTAACTTCTTCTAATCTCTCGTTGTGGATATTACTTTGCCTGTAGGCAGCAATAACGCTCCTGTGTTCTAGGGTATTCCCTTCTAATATCCTTTTATCGGCCACTTTCAAAGAAATCATTGAACCAACTTTTATCTTGGAGACTTTATTACCAGCATCCCAGTGGCGCTCAAATAGGAGAGAGGGTCTACCATGGGGCCAAAAAATGAGTTCCTCATCATAGATTCTTTCACTGTCTACTGAGATACTATATTGGTACTTAATCCCTTCATGGAAAAAAGTCATAGAGAATTCACCCGGAGATTTTTTATACTCTTCGTCAAAGAGGAATGGGGTGAATTCAATAGCTTTTTCAGTAGTCTCATCTATCTCTAAGATTAAATCTCTTAAGAAGTCGAGTGCTAAAATCATATTCGACTTTCCTGAAGCGTTGTATCCATAAAGAAGAGCCAATTTTAAAAGTTCAACTCCTGGAGCAACGGTGACACAAAGATGCTCCTCAAAACCAGTTGCATATCTCTTATTGGCTACGAAACTGAGGGTCTGCTTCTCTTTAATAGACCTGAAATTCTTGACAGAAAACTCTTGTATCATTTTATTCCTCCTTTTGCGTAGTATTTATACGCCAAACTAACTTTAATCTACTTTTTATTATTTTTCAACTAAATTCCTTTGTGAGTGATTCTTTCTTGCCTTTACCCCCCCTTTGCCCCTATTCTTCTCTTATGAGAAAGAGATTTTGGTGGTTGGTTTTTACTCTGCTGTTGGTGGTGTTTACACTGGGAGCTAAAGAGCAGATCTTAAATGACCACTTTCAAATAATCTACGATAGAGAAGATAGAGAAGCGGCTCTTGAGGTGGCCTCTTTTAGTGAAGAGGTCTATGAAGAGATCACCACCCTTTTAGACCATTATCCTAAGGGGAGAATTCCAGTTATCTTAATTGGCCAAAGTGCCACCAGTAATGGCTACTATAGTCCCCTTCCCCATAAGATTGCCCTCTATCTAAATAGCCCTGCTGATCGTTTTTTAGGCTCTTCAGCTCCTTGGTTAAAAACTCTCTTTACCCACGAGTTGACCCACTATATCCACCTCACCTCTCCGGTGGGAATTGGGGGTTCCCTGTCTAATGTTTTTGGGCCAGGGGCCCTGGTAGTCAATTCAGCCCTAATGCCTGGCTACTGGATAGAGGGGATAACCACCTATATGGAGCAGGCACGGGGGGCTTACTCCCACTTTGCCCTCAACTGGAGAGCCCCCTTGGTAACTAATACGATGTGGAGTATTAACCAAGGAGTTTATGGCTCATCTTATCCCCCCACTAGTCGGATCTATGTTACTGGCTACTTGATGGTGAACCATCTCATCTCTACCTATGGGAGGGAGGCTTTCCTTGAGGTCAACCGGAAGTTCACCTCTTGGCCCCTCTTTGGCCTCTCCTACACCTTTAAGAGGGTTCTAGGTAAGAGTGCTAAAGAGCTCTTTGGGGAAGCCCTCTCTGGAGAAGATACCCTCCTCTATAGGGATTACGAGTGGAATGAAATTATTACCCCTGATGGAGATTACTACCTCCCCTACCTTACAGATAGAGGCCTCTTAGGGTATGGCTACGACCTCGATACAGGGAGCTTTGTCTACCGCCTAGCGGGAGAGAGTATTACTAAAGAGGCGATTTTACCCATCAGCTCACTCGCCTTTAGTGGGGACGGAGAGACCCTCTATTTCACCCACTATTGGACCAAAAGGGGCGATGAGAGCTACCGTGATATCTACCGCTACCATTTATTGGATAAGAGTCTGGAAAGAATTACCTCTGGGGGGCGCTACAACTATTTAGCTACCAACTGGGATGGCTCTAAACTAATTGCCACCGACAAGGACCACACTTTAGTTGAGGTTGGGAGCTTAGAGGAGCTCGCTTTTGATGCCTACCAACCCATCTTCTCACCTGATGGAAAGAGGATTGCCTTTATAGAGGTTAAGCAGGGGTTATCGACTGTAGTGGTTCTTTATGAGGGTAATAAGACTATTTTGTGGGAGCCTGCTTTAGCTGAGGTCTACAACCTCCGCTTTAACGGTAATAGCGAGCTCCTCTTCTCTTTAGATTTAGATCTCTACAGCTACAACTTAGAGAGTGGTGCTTTGTTGCTGATTGGGGAAGACCCCATCGGAATAACCGGGGGTGTTATCTTTGATAATAACCTCTACTACTCCACCTATACCAGTAAGGGCTTTGCTTTGAGAGAGTTGCCCCTTTTAAGTGAGACGGTAGCTGAATTGCCTCCCCCTGGAGAGCTCCCTTTGGAGAGAGAGATTATAAGTCTTGAAGGGAAGCACTATGTTGACTGGCCCCGCTTCTCTTTCTGGCTCCCCTCTTTAGTTGATGAACTCTCTCCTGGAGCTACCCTCCTCTTTGTAAGTCCCTTGAATCGCCACACAGTTCTATTGAGTGGAGGCTACTCATTGGAACAAGCCTTCTTCTCTGGAGAAGCAACCTACCAGCTAGACCTTGACTTCCTCTCGCTAAGCCTTGATGCCACCTTTGGGAGACAACAGACTTTGAGTCTCATTACCTCTCTCCCCATATATAATGGCTACTCCCCTAAGGGACTCCATAGTATATCGACGCTCTTGGGGGTGGGGGGAGTTTTTGAGACAAAAGTTATGGAAACGACGGCTCAAGTGGGCTACGCCTACACCTCCTACTCAGCTCCCAAAGATTACTATGGGAGGTGGAAGGCCTCCCTAACAGGGGCCTTCTATGCCTACTACTACTTCGCAACTCAGGAGCCCTTATTCTTCACTCGTGTTTCACTGGGGGGACAGATTCCCTTAGGGAGAACTCACCAAGCGATAGAGTTAAAATTAGATACCGCTATCTCCCACCAAAATACAGCTATTATTACCCTCTTGCCCGACTACCTCGATATCCAAAGAAAGGTGGGACTTGTGAAGGGGTTAGTCACCCTGCGCTACCGTCTCCCCTTGGGGCTCTTTGACTACCCTATCCCCTTTGGAGGAATAACGGCTTTGGGGCTCACTATAGGGGCTCAAACAGCCCTCTACCTCTACAACACCAACTTCGACTGGGAGGAGGATGTCTACCTCTCTCTCGCCCTCAATAGCGATATCGCGATTGGCACTACGACTATCCACCCCTCTATTGCTATGGCCTCCAGTGTGCGGGAATTTAAACCCGCCCTCTCATTTAGCCTCAACTTAAACTTCTTACTAGCTGACCAAATGCTTACTTCACCCCTCTAGGAGCGACCATGAAAACTAAACTAACCATCAACAATAGAGATTACCATTACTACCCTCTGGAGGGGGTAGAAAGCCTCCCCTACTCTCTGCGTATCTTATATGAAAACGCCCTTATGAGGGGTTATTCCTCTTACGCTGAAGCTTTGCTACAGCGTAAGATTGGGCAAGAGATCGCCTTTCACCCTGCTCGGGTCTTAATGCAAGATTTTACTGGGGTTCCTGCCATTGTCGATTTGGCAACTATGCGGGAGTATGTCAAAGAGGCGTCTCTTATCAATCCCCACATTCCAGTTGACCTAATTGTCGACCACTCGGTACAAGTTGACTACTGGGGAAGTGACGTGAGCTTAGAGCAAAATGTAGCCAAAGAGTATGAGCGCAACAAGGAGCGCTACACCTTCTTAAAGTGGGCCCAAAAGAGTTTTTCCAACCTAAGGGTTGTCCCCCCCAACTCGGGCATTTGTCACCAAGTTAACCTCGAATATCTGGCCCAAGTGGTGCGCGAGGAGGAGGGTCTCCTCTACAGCGACACTCTGGTGGGGACCGATAGTCACACTCCGATGATTAATGGATTGGGGATCTTGGGTTGGGGTGTGGGGGGTATAGAAGCTGAGGCAGCTATGTTGGGGCAGCCCTACTTCATGGGGGTTCCCCGTGTCGTGGGGGTCCATTTAACGGGGGAGATGGATGAGGTGTGCACAGCCACCGACCTTGTCCTCACCATCACCCACCTCCTCAGAAAGGTGGGGGTGGTGGAGGCCTTTGTTGAGTACTTTGGTTCAGGTCTAGCCTCTCTAGCCATCCCCGATAGAGCCACTATTGCCAACATGTCGGTGGAGTGTGGCTCCACGGTGGGCTTCTTCCCCGTTGATGAGCGGACCCTAGAATACTTAAGGTTTACCGGTAGAGAGGAGGAGGCCCTCCTAACGGAGCTCTACACCAAGGCTAACCACCTCTTCTACTCTCCTTCTGAAAAGATAGTTTATGATGAGGTCATAGAGCTCGATTTGGGTTCAATTGTCCCCTCGATAGCTGGCCCCAGACGTCCTCAAGACAAAATCCCCTTAAGTGGGGCAAAAGAGAAGATAGTTCAAATTAATACCCCAACTAAGGTAATCTTGAGTGGTGGTAGTGAGGTGACCCTTAAAGACAACATGATAGCTATTGCTGCGATCACCAGTTGTACCAACACCTCCAACCCTTCAGTAATCTTTGGGGCAGCCCTCTTAGCGCGTAACGCTATAGCAAAAGGGCTCAAAGTGCCCCCTTGGGTGAAGACCTCTTTAGCTCCCGGCTCCAAGGTGGTACGTAGCTACTTAGAGAAGGCAGCTTTAATTGGACCACTTGAAGCTCTGGGCTTTAATATTGTCGCTTATGGGTGTACCACCTGTATCGGCAACTCAGGCCCCCTTGACCCCGCTATTGAGCGGGCCCAAGAGGACGGGGAGTTGAACTTAGTTTCAGTCCTCTCGGGAAACCGCAACTTTGAAGGGCGCATCCACAAGAACGTTAAGAGTTCTTACTTGATGAGCCCCCCCTTAGTGGTCGCCTATGCGTTAGCAGGGACGATGGAGATCGACTTTGATAAAGACCAATTAGGCGATGGGGTCTACTTAAAAGATATTTGGCCCAGCAAGGAAGAGATAGCCAAGCACATTGCCCTCTACCTCAAAGAGGAGGCGTTCAAAGAGAGCTACCAAGCAATCTTTGAGGGGGATGCGAGTTGGCAAGCCTTAGAGGTGGATGAGAGTGAGCGCTACAATTGGGACCCCTCTTCAACCTATATTGCTAAAGCCCCCTTCTTTGAAAACCTTGAAGGGGGGCGTGGCTCGGTTGTTGATGGAAGGGCTCTCCTCTATCTTGGCGACTCATTCACCACCGACCACATCTCTCCAGCCGGTAGTATTGAGGCAACCTACCCCGCAGGGCAATACCTACTATCACGAGGGGTTAGTGTGGAGAATTTCAACTCCTATGGGAGCAGGCGAGGGCACCACGAGGTGATGGTTCGGGGTACTTTTGGGAACCGCCGTATCCACCAGAAATTAACCCCCGAGGTAGAGGGCTCCTATACTAAGAAGTTCCCCTCAGAAGAGGTGATGTTTGTCTACGAGGCAGCTATGGCCTACCAGAGGGAGAAAACTGATTTAATAATCATAGCTGGCTCAGAGTATGGTAGTGGCTCTTCGCGTGACTGGGCCGCTAAAGGGGCCCTCCTCTTGGGGGTGAAAGCGGTCATCGCCAAGAGCTTTGAGCGAATCCACCGATCCAACTTGGTGGGGATGGGGGTCCTCCCCTTAGAGTTTGTGACAGAACACTCTTTGCGGGGGGATGAACTTTTCTCCCTTGCGGTTCCCATTAAGTTAGAACCTAAGATGAGACTCACCTTAAAGGTCACTCCCCCCAGCAGAGAGAGTTATAATTTAGAGCTCTTAGTCAGATTAGATTCACCAGTTGAAGTTGAGTACTACCAAAGTGGAGGGATCCTCCACCATGTCTTACTAGATTACCTTAAAATGGTGTAGCCCTTCGATTACCCCCCTAGCAAAGGGGCTGGGGGAGAAGAAGAGGTGGTCTTGGCCCCTAAAGGAGGCCAACACCTCTTCGTGGTTGGCCACAACAATCCCTTTGAGGTTCCGGGTGAACATCTCTAGGTCGTTAGCTGAGTCGCCCGCAGTGATGATTTGGTGAGGATTGAGGTTCCACCTCCCAATCACATGGTCGATGGCAGCCCCTTTGGAAGCTCTATAGGGGAGGACATCGAGGTAGTGGCTGTGGGAAAAGATTAGATGATACGACAATTGGTGGGCATCTAACCTCTCTTTTAGCTGCTCCACGAAGAGCTCTTCATCTTCAACAAAGTCGATGTAGTAGCTCACACGACTCTCCCCCTCACGGGTAAAGAGCCATTGGGGGTCGATCTCATCAAACTCTTCGAGTAGAGTGATTACTCTTTGCGGATTCCAATTTTTCTTAATGTAGTGGGCCCACCCCTCATCCTCATAGAGCTCCTCCCCATAGAAGATTTGGGCCCCCACCGCAGAGATAATAGTGTCGGGGGGAGGAAAGTCGTATTGGTATAACCCATCGAGGGTGGAGTCGATTTGACGACCGGTAGCGATGGCAAAGCCGAGCTTTGGGTAGTGGATATCTAAGATCTCTTTGAGCTCTTCAATGGCCCTATGGTCTCCGGTGAGGGTGTTGTCAAAATCACTGATGAGAAGATGTTCTATCGAGTTCATCCTCTCTATCAAATCTTTGGGGGGCGAGAAGAGGCTCTTCCCCTCCTCTCCAATTTGAAAGTAGGCGGCAACCTCACGCGCCACATACTCCCCCTCGGGGCAGTCGCCATAAATTAGGTTAGGGAGGCGTCTTTGGATATGGAGGAACTCGATGAGGCGCTCCACATAGTGGTCGAGAAACTCCCCCTGCTCAACTTTGTCTAAAGTGTTAAGGAGGACGAGGCGCCCCTTCTCCCCTATTGGCTTGTACTCAAGAGCCCCCTTGTGGTGGGTAAAGAGGTCGACCTCTCCCCCTTTGTAGTGGGGAAACTCCTTTAACAGGGTATGGGCTGTCTCAATCTCTCTACCGGGGGTAAAACCGTTGATCTTAATAATTGCAATGTATACGCTGACTACTTCTCTCCTCTCTCAATGGGGATGGGGACTAACAAGACGGGGATGGGGGAGCGACGCGCTATAAACTGGCTAACACTCCCGGCAAAGAGCTCTTTAAAGAAGCTCCTCCCCTGTGTGCCAAGCATCACCAGTGTCGCCTCTCCGTGGTAAATCTCATCGATGATCTCGGTGTGGGGGTCGCCATAGACCAGTTTCACCTCACCCTTACACTTACCATTCGCTTCTAGGCGCCCTTTGAGCTCCTCTAAGCGTTCGGTATCGATCCGGTTAAATTCGCCTAACCGTTCGATTAGATAGGGTTCGATGCGGGAGCGGTCTTGGACGTGGAAAAGGGTCACTTTGCCAACACCCCCTTCAGCCACTAGCTCCTCTAGGTAGTTGAAGGTTGCTTCAGCCCCTTGGGAGAAATCGGTAGCGTAGAGGATGTGATTTGTCACCCCCTCACCACTCACCCCTTGGACGCAAAACTCCCTCTCCTTGTTGAGGGCAAGGCGTACTATCAGGAGGGGCTTTTGGGCGTTGAGCATCACCTCATGAGCAACGCCCCCCAGAAAGGCCCCTCCCAATAGACTCCTCCCTTGGGAGCCAATCACTATTAGGGGGAACGCCTCTGCTTCAGCAATACGGTTGATCTCCCGTTTGGCGTTCCCGATTGAGATGCGTATCTCTACCTCAAAGCCGAGCTTCTCTAGAACACGTTGCTGTTGCTCAATGGCATCGTTTTGAATTGATGAGACGTAGGGGTAGATTTCACTGGCAATCTCTTGGTAATCGGGACACTGCAGAAGTAACAGAGACTTGACACCAAACTCTTTTAAAAACCCCAGGTGTTCAACTAAAACGTCACTCGCTTCCGATAAGTCGGTTGCTACTATGGCTCTCTCCATCGCAATACCTCCTGTAGTTAAGTATAGGGGTAGATAATCTTTTAGTCAAAAAGAACAATGTTAACTCATATTTGCAATAATATTCTCTATTCGCTTTCAAATGTTACAACCTTCTTAATATATTCAAATAATATAATCTTTATATTTGCATTGCTAATACTCACGTGGTAAAATGTTACAAAAAGGATATTAAAAGTGAGGCGCCTATTGGAATAGACAACAAAAGGAGCGAATATGACTCATTTGGCAACACAACAAAGTGAGAGCGTAATGAGCTCTAACCGTGAACTGAAGATTGAGGATGTTATCCCGGTAATAGATGACATCATAGCCCAAAAACGGGGCGAGAGAGGTTCTCTCATACCAGTTTTGCAATCGACCCAAAACCTGTTGGGCTACCTGCCCAAACCAATTTTAATCCATATAAGTGAGAAACTAGAGATCCCCTACAGCGAAGTTGCCGGGGTAGTAACCTTCTACTCCTTCTTTAGCACCACCCCCCGCGGTAAACACACCATTCGGGTCTGTATGGGGACCGCCTGCTATGTGCGCGGAGGGAAGGAGGTGCTGGCAGCCCTCTCTAAGGAGCTTAAAATCGGGGTTGGGGAGACCACCGAGGATGGCCACTTCTCCCTCGAAGTGGGGCGCTGTTTTGGTGCTTGTGGTTTAGCACCGGTGGTGATGGTTGATGAAGATGTTCACCAGAGGGTCAAAGAGAGTCAGATAAAACACCTCTTAGAACCCTACCTTGAAGAGAGGGGGGAAGAAGATGAGTCTTAATAATTTTAAACAAAAAGCTGCGAAGATAATTGAAAAAACCTTGCAAGAGCGGGAACAAACAGCGCTCTTAATTTGTACCGGTGGTGGATGTATCGCCAGTGGCTCTCTTGAGATTAAGGGGGCCTTCGAGGAGGCGATAAAAGCCCATAACCTGCAGGTGAATGTAATCCCCACCGGTTGTATGGGGCCCTGTTCCAAAGGTCCTATTATCAAGATTGTCCCCGACAATATCATCTACGAAAACTTGAGCATCAACGATGTAGCTAAGGTGGTGCAAGACCACCTCATTGGGGGTAAGGTAGTTGAAGAGCTCCTCTTTAGTGACGATCACGACCAGAAGAAGGTCTTAAAAGAGGAGGATTCGGCCTTCTTGGGGCCTCAACGCAAAATAGTGCTGAGAAACTGTGGCACCGTCAATCCCCTCGAAATTGACTCCTCGATTGGTCGCCGGGGGTACCAGGGACTGATTAAAGTGCTAGAGAGCTACTCGCCGAACGAGGTAATCGATGCGGTGAAAGCGAGTGGTCTTAAGGGGCGCGGTGGGGCTGGCTTCCCCACCTGGCTCAAATGGCACCTCACCCGTGAGGCGAAGGGGGAAGAGAAGTATCTCCTCTGTAACGCCGATGAGGGGGACCCGGGGGCTTTTATGGACCGTTCGATCCTTGAAGGGGACCCCCACTCCCTAATTGAGGGGATGGCGATTGCCGCCTACACCGTGGGGGCCACACAAGGGTATGTCTATGTGCGAGCTGAGTACCCCTTGGCTGTAGCCCGTCTCGAGAGGGCCATTCAGCAAGCTAGAGAGTGCAACCTTTTGGGTGATAAAATCTTGGGAACCCCCTTCTCATTTGATCTAGATATTAGGATGGGCAGTGGTGCTTTCGTCTGTGGTGAAGAGACGGCCCTAATCAACTCGATTGAGGGGAAGAGGGGTGAACCCCACCCCCGTCCCCCCTTCCCTGCCCAAAAAGGACTTTGGGGAAAGCCCACCCTCCTTAATAACGTTGAAACCTACGCCAATGTGGGGGCAATCCTCGATTATGGGAGCCAATGGTACGCTACTAGTGGTACCGATGCGAGCAAAGGGACTAAGGTCTTCGCCCTCGCCGGTTCGGTTAAGACAACCGGTTTAGTTGAGATTCCTATCGGTACCCCGCTGGGAGATCTAATCTTCTCGGTAGGAGGCGGACTTAAAGAGGGGCGTGTTTTCAAAGCGGCCCAAATTGGGGGCCCCTCAGGGGGATGTATCCCCAAAGAGCACCTCGTGGTACCTCTCGACTATGAACCTCTCAAAAAGCTGGGGGCTATCATGGGGTCGGGGGGGTTAATCGTCCTCGATGACCACTCGTGTATGGTCGACGTGGCCCGCTATTTCCTCGAATTTGTCCAAGAGGAGTCGTGTGGAAAGTGTGTCCCATGCCGCGTCGGCACAAAACGGATGCTTGAGATTCTCAACCGCATCTGTAACGGAGAGGGGAAAGATGGGGACATAGAGCAGCTCGTGGAGTTGGGGGAGTGGATTCAAGAGACGGCCCTTTGTGGTTTGGGGCAAACAGCCCCCAACCCGGTCCTCTCAACTATTCGCCACTTTAGAAGCGAATATGAGGAGCACATCAGAGACCACCACTGTGAAGCTGGAGTGTGTCCCGGCCTGGTGCGCGCTCCGTGTCAAAGTGCCTGTCCGGCCCATGTCGATGTCCCCGGGTTCGTCACCCTCGTGGGTGAAGGGCGCTACGAGGAGGCTCTCCTCCTCCACCGCGAGCGCAACCCCTTTGCAGCAATTTGCTCCAGGGTCTGCTTCCACACCTGTGAAGATAAGTGTCGCCGTCTCTCGCTCGATTCAGCCGTCTCGGTGCGTAACATTAAGCGCTTTATGGTTGACCAGGAGGTGACCATTCAAATTCCTGAGGTGCGCCACAGTGAAGTTAATAGTCAGCGCAAGATTGCCATTATTGGAGCTGGTCCAGCGGGATTAACTTGCGCCTACTTCTTAGCCCGCCTCGGTTATAAACCGAAGGTCTACGAAGCGTCCCCCCGCCCCGGAGGGATGTTGGTCCAGACAATCCCCGCCTACCGCCTCCCCCGTGAGACGATTGCCCGTGAGGTGCGGATGGTGGAGCGTATGGGGGTAGAGATTATTACCGAGAAGGAGCTTGGTAAAGACTTCACCCTTGAGAGCCTCCAAGAAGAGGGGAATGAAGCCCTCTTCTTGGCTATTGGAGCCCCCAACTCCCTCTCGATGGGGTTGGTTGGTGAAGAGGCTGAGGGGGTGGTCCAATCGGTCCCCTTCCTCCAGCGCTACAATATCCGGGGATCAGTTAAGGTTGGCAAAAACATTGTCGTGATTGGAGGGGGTAATGCCGCTATCGATGCAGCTCGTACCGCTTTACGCCTCGGCGCTGAAACGGTCGAAATCATCTACCGCCGTAGCCAAGATGAGATGCCCGCCTACGCTGAGGAGGTACATGAAGCACTCCAAGAGGGGGTCAAAATTACTGCCCTAACCCAACCAGTTGAGATTATTAAAGATAGTCGAGGAAGGGTGAAAGCGGTGAGTTGTCTCCAGATGGGGCTCGGCTCTTTTGACGCTTCGGGGCGACGGCGCCCTATGGCCCAAAGCCAGGAGCGGATAGTGATTAAAGCTGACCAAGTTATTATGGCAATTGGTCAACGCTTAGACCTCAAGGGGTTAACGGGGGACCTCAATTTAATCCTCAACGATAAAAACTTTATAGCAGTCGACCCTGTCACCCAAGCGACCAACATTAAAGGGATCTACGCCGGGGGTGATTGCTCAGATGGCCCCTCGAGTGTCGTTGAAGCAATTGGAGCTGGAGAGAGGGCTGCCATAGGAATTGACCTCTTCTTAACGGGGGAAAGTCACGCCTTCTGGCGCTATGAGAAGGTGATAGAGAGTAGCTACGACCCCGATGCTGAGATCTCGATGATAGAGAGGGCCCCAATAAGGCAAATCCCTGTCGAGAGACGTAAACACAACTTTGAAGAGGTGGAACTCCCCTGGAGTGAGGTGGTAGCCCACGAACAGGCGCGCCGTTGTCTCCGTTGTGACTACGGCAAACATATCAACGAGGAGGGGGCCAATGTGTAAATTAACGATAAACGGTAAACAGGTAAATGTTAGTGACAATAGTACAATCTTGGAGGCTGCCAAGAGTGTCGGGATAAAAATTCCTACCCTCTGCTACCTAGAGGGGCTCACCCCGATGGGGGCTTGCCGCGTCTGTATGGTTGAAGTTGAAGGACGCGCCACCCTCGTGGCGGCCTGTACCACCCCGGTACAGGAGGAGATGGTAATCCACACCAACTCCCGCAAGGCACGTGAATCTCGCAAGGTGGTGGTTGAACTCCTGTTGAGTGAACACGAGGGAGATTGCCAACTCTGTGAGCGTAGTGACGACTGTGAACTGCGCCAACTAGCCCTGGAGTTGGGGATTCGTGAAGTACGTTACCAGGGAGAGAAACCTCCAGCGATGCTCGACACCAGCAGTGTCGCCCTGATACGCGACAGTGCCAAATGTATCAAGTGTCGTCGCTGTGTCCAGGTGTGTAGTGAAGTGCAACGGGTGGGAGCCCTCTCGGCCCAATTTAGGGGGTACCACACAACGATTGCCCCCGCCTTCAACGATGCTTTAGAGAGTATCACCTGTGTCCAGTGTGGCCAGTGTGCCGCGGTCTGCCCGGTGGGGGCGATTATTGAGACGAGCCATATCGAATTTGTCTTGAAGGCCCTCGACAATCCCCAGAAGCATGTTGTTGTCCAAACAGCACCCGCCATTCGAGCCGCCTTGGGGGAGTGTTTTGGGCTCCCCCCGGGGACTCTCGTGACGGGGAAGATGGTGAGTGCGCTTCGCGAACTGGGCTTTGATGCTGTCTTTGATACCAACTTTGCCGCCGACTTAACTATTATGGAGGAGGGGACCGAACTCTTAACACGCCTACGTAACCACTTTATCTTGGGGCAAGAGACACGCCTACCCCAATTTACCAGTTGCTCCCCCGGTTGGATAAACTATGCTGAGCACTATTTTCCCGAGATTTTAGATAAGATCTCCACCTGTAAGAGTCCCCAGCAGATGTTTGGGGCGATGGCCAAGACCTACTATGCTCAAAAGGCCAATGTTGATCCCGCTGACATGGTGGTGGTCTCGGTGATGCCGTGTACCGCCAAAAAGTTTGAAGCGGTACGCCCCGAGATGCGCTCCAGTGGCTACCAAGATGTTGACTATGTTTTGACAACGCGTGAATTGGGGGACCTTATAAAGATGGGTGGCGTCGACTTTATAGCCCTCCCCGATGGCGAAATGGACTCCCCCTTGGGCCTCTCGACCGGAGCGGCTGACATCTTTGCTAACACCGGAGGGGTGATGGAGGCGGCCCTCAGGACTGTCCACGCCGTCACAACAGGGCGCTCTTTGGCGAGTGAAGACCTTCATATCGAAGCCTTAGCAGGACTTGAGGGGGTGAAGACCGCCTCAGTCACCTTGAGTGGAACTGTCGATGCTTGGTCGTTCTTAGAGGGGAAAGAGGTGAAGGTGGCAGTGGCCCACGGCTTGGGAAACGCCGCTAGTGTTGTTGAGTATATTCGAGACCACCCCGCTGAATTCCAGTTCATCGAGGTGATGACCTGCCCCGGTGGTTGTATTGGTGGGGGGGGACAACCCCGCTTCACCACCGACGCGGTGCGCTTAGCCCGCATTGGGGCAATCTACCAAGAGGATGAGGGGAAGCCTTTGCGCCAGAGCCACGACAACCCGGCCATTCAACAGATCTACGCAGAGTTCCTCGAGAAGCCCCTTAGCCACAAGTCCCACGAATTACTCCACACCACCTATGCCAAGAAGGAGAAGGTTACTCCTTAAGGTCCCCTTTGAGCTGGTAGTGACAAGGAGGCCCTTGGGCTTAACTAGGGTAAGAGGGGTATTGGTCAACTCCCCAGAGGGTCTTTACCTAAAGAAAGAAAGGGGAAGTGTAGGCTCTGATGGAAGAGGCCACAGGGGGAGCGACCCTCACCACTAGTTAACAAGATATACCCTAATAAAGTGGTAAGGGATAAAATTTATCTACCCCCTCTTGATAACTAAACAAATGTATAGTATACCTCAAGTATGGGAACAATAATGGTTGGCACCAGTGGCTACAGTTATAACGATTGGGTGGGTCCTTTTTACCCCAAAGGGACACCAAGTGAGCAGTTTTTGGAGCGCTATGGGGAGTATTTCACCACCGTCGAGCTCAACTTCAGCTACTACCGGATGCCCACAGCTGACCAATTGAGGGCGATGGGGGAAGTTAACTCTTCCCTCTCCTTCACTCTAAAGGCCCACCAAAGCTTGACCCACAAGATTGTCCCCGCCGAGTGGCGCAGTGAGGCCCAAACTTTTAGGAGGGCCCTTGAACCCCTTTTGAAGGCCAACACCCTCAAAGCCCTTCTCCTCCAGTTCCCCTACTCTTTCCACTACGAAGTTGAGCAACGCCGCTACCTCGATGCCCTTTTGCACTATTGGGAGGGGTTACCCCTCGCCGTTGAGTTTCGCCACACCCAATGGTACAACAACCGCACTATCGAAGCCTTAAGGGAGCGCCAGGTCGCCTTGGTAGCGCTAGACCTCCCCAACCTCACCAACCTCCCCCCCCACATTGACGTGGTGACAGCCCCTTTTGCATACCTCCGTCTCCATGGGAGGAACAAAGAGAACTGGTGGGGCAGTGATGTTGCCAGTCGCTACGACTACCTCTACTCCCCAAAAGAGCTCTTATCTATAGCCGAGAGAGCGCGAACCCTCGCGGCCACCACCCCCCTCACCCTCGTCTACTTTAACAACCACAGGGGTGGGCAAGCGGTCCAAAATGCCCTCTCCCTCAAGGAACTCCTCGATGGGTAGTGCTGTAATCCACATCAACCTTCCCAACTTCCAAGCAGCGATTCTCCCCCTCATAGAACCCTCTTTACACGACTATCCCTATGTCATTGCCCACCCCTCAGCCAATCGCCCCATAGTAATCTCCTCCTCTTCACGGGCCATTAAAGAGGGGATTGTGGCTGGGATGAGCTTAAGTCGGGCCTTTGCAAGGCTCCCTAAACTCAAAGTACTCCCCCCCAACCCCCACTTAGCCGCCAAGGTGGAGCACTCCCTTCTAGAGATTGCCTCCCACTTCACCCCCACTATCCAGAACGACTCACAGGGGCACCTCTACCTCGATGTGAGTGGTACTAGTCGCCTCTTTGGTCCCCCCATTGACTGTGGAGTCAAGGTTAGGAGGGCCCTTTTAGAGGAGTTGAACCTTGAGGTGGCAGTGGCGAGTGCTACCAACAAGCTGGTGGCCAAAATTGCAACCCGCACCATTAAACCAGAGGGGATTATTGAAGTGCGTGAGGGGGAGGAGTCCCCCTTTCTCGCGGTCCAAGACAGTTCCCTTTTGCCAGGGGTGGGTCCTAAGATAGGGGCCCTCTTACAGATTGCCTCCCTCACTACTATCGGGGAGATTGCCACCTTGAGTGACGTTGAGGCGACAACCCTACTGGGACGACGTGGCTTAGCCCTCAAGGAGGCCGCTCTTGGAATTGACCCCTCTTTAGTTGACCCCCGCTCCTTGAGAGAGCGCACCCTAGAGGAGAGGGTCGATTTTGCCCAAAGTGCCCTCTCTTTCGATGAGATTAGGGGGGGACTTTTAAGGGCAATTGAGGGGGTGGGGCTGAGTCTCCGTCGGGAGAATTTGGAGTGTTACTCTGTCGAAACCCATCTCTTCTACGATGACGGGAAATGGTGTAGTGAGCGGATCAACTCGAAGTCTCCCCTCAAGGGGGATGAGGAGCTATTGGAGGCTGCTTGGCGAGGGTGCGAGAAGATTTTGAGGAGGGGAAGAATCAACTCCATCGCTGTTAAGTTGACCAACTTGGCCCCCTCAAGTGGAGGCGACCTCTTTACCCCTCCCCTTAAGGCGAGCGTTGAGGCGGTGGCCGACTCAACGAGGGTACGCTACGGTGGAGCCGGTTTAAGGCGGGCCACGACCCTCTTCTATGGCTAGCCGTCTAGCAATTCGCACCTACTACTCCCTTCTGTGGGGGACTATAACCCCCGAGAGGTTAATGGAGCGCCTCAGCCAAGAGGGGGTTAAGCGGGTTGCTATCACCGACAGAGACAACCTCTATGGCCTCCACCACCTGAGGGAGGTGGGTAAAGAGTACTCTGTTGAGGTCTTAGTGGGAGCTGAACTAACCTCTTCGTTTGGTTCTCTCTTTGCTTTCGTCACCTCTAAAGAGGGGTTTTCCAACCTCACCCGCCTCCTCTCAGCTAAGAAGATGGAGAAGGCTTTTGATCTCTTCGCCTCAATTGAAGGGTATGGTGCTGGGCTAATCTTCGCCTCCCTCTCTCCTGAAGTTTTAAAGAGGGTCGCTGGAAGGGTTGAGTACATCTATGGTGGGGTGAGCCCCACCAACTTTGGGGCTGTCCCCACTGCTCGTAGTCTCTTTCTCCCCCTCTTAGCCCTCGATGACGCCTCTCTCCTCTCTAAGGAGGAGGTGGGAGCCCATCGTGTTTTGCGGGCTATTGGCGAGGGGACCACTTTAGGGCTATTGGAGGAGATTAAGGGAGAAGTACTCCTCCCTCTAGAGCGCTACAGGGAGGCCCTTAGTGGCTGGGAAGAGGCCCTTGCTAACAGTGAGAAGGTGGCCCACCGCTGCTCGGGTCTCACCCTCTTTGATTCCCTCGCCTTCCCCGATTATCCTGATAGCCAAGCCGAACTCTACAAGCGAGTCTATGCAGGAGCCGAGAGGCGCTATGGGGAACTCTCCGATGCTATTCTAGGGCGCTTGGAGTATGAGTTGGAGGTTATAACCACTAAAGGGTTTGCCCCCTACTTTCTCGTCCTCTCTGATATCGTCGCCTTAGCAAGTCGCACCTGCGGTCGTGGCTCGGGGGCCGCCTCACTGGTCGCCTACTCCCTCGAGATCACCAATGTCGACCCCCTCCTCCACAACCTCTACTTTGAACGCTTCTTAAATAGAGAGCGGCAAGACCCCCCAGATTTGGATGTCGACTTTGCCTGGGATGAGCGTGATGGGGTATTGGAGGCAACAATAGCGCTGTTTGAGAGAGACCACTGTGCACGCGTCGCTAACCACAACCGCTTTAGGCGTCGCTCAGCGCTCCGCGAAACGCTACGCGTCTATGGCCTAACCTCACTTCCCGAGGGAAATTTAGGGGAGGAGATTATTAGTATTGCCACATTTCTAGAGGGGTTTCCCCACCACCTCTCCCTCCACTGTGGTGGAGTGGTGGTGACCCCCAAACCTATCGCCGACTATGCCCCGGTAGAGTACTCAGCTGAGGGGTATCCCCTCCTGGGGTGGGAGAAGGAGGGGTGTGAAGCGGCTGGCTTGGTGAAGATTGACCTGCTGGGAAACCGCTCTTTAGCGGTGGTGCGCGACGCTTTAGCCAACCTCGAAGCTGAAGGGGAGATTATCGATGAGAGGCGCTGGTTCCCCTGTGAAGATGAGGCGACACAGGCGATGTTGGCGCGAGGGGACTCAATGGGGGTCTTCTACCTTGAATCCCCCGCTATGCGACAACTCCAGATAAAGAGTGGGAAGGGGGACTTTGAACACATCGTAATCCACTCCTCAATCATAAGACCGGCCGCTAATCGGTTTATAAAAGAGTACGTGCGACGCCTCAAAGGGGGCGACTGGAAGCCTCTCCACCCCCACTTAGAGGAGCTCTTGGGGGAGACCTATGGGATCATGTGTTACCAAGAAGACCTCTCTAAAGTCGCCATCGCCCTCGCCGCCTTCAATGAGGCTGAAGGCGATGCTTTGCGTAAAGTTATCACCAAACAGCGAGGGAAGCGCTTAGGACAGTTTCAAGAGCTCTTCTACCAAGGGTGCCTTAAAAATGGGATTAGTGAAGAGGTTATAGAGTCTGTTTGGGAGATGATGCTCTCCTTTGAGGGGTACTCGTTCTGTAAAGCCCACAGCGCCTCCTACGCCCTCCTCTCCTTCCAATGTGCCTACTTAAGGCGACACTACCCGGCCCAGTTTATGGCAGCTGTCCTCTCCAATGGTGGGGGGTACTACCACACCCTCGCCTATATCAGCGAGAGTAGAAGAATGGGCCTTAAAACGGTGGGTCCTGATATCAACTTGAGCCGCTACCGTTACTGGGGAAGGGGTAAGGAGGTGGTTGTAGGGTTGATGGCTATTGCTAACTTGAGCTTCAAAGGGGCTCAAGCTCTCATAGAAGAGCGCTCGAGGGGGGGAGAGTTTTTAACTCTAACCGATTTTACTCAGCGCCTCTCTCTACCTAGAGATGATTTAGTGGCCCTCGTCAATGGGGGGGCTTTTGACGCTTTAGCCCCCACTATGGGTCGCTCTCTACAAATTAGGGCCCTCTTAACACACAGCAGAGGGGGGCACTCCTTGGGGGGTCAGGGGGAGCTCTTCGCTCCTCCCCCCCTCCCCTCGACTGGCAAGTGCCACCCTACTACGCGTCAAGAGTTGGAGAGAGAGTTTGAGACATTGGGGTTCCTACGCGAAGGGCACCCTTTAGCCCTCTACCGGAAGGTGACTCCCCTTAAGGGGGCTAACTTGAAGCATTGTGTGGGGCAGAAGGTAGCCGTGGTGGGGTGGCCTATAACTCAAAAGAGGGTCTACACCATCCGCCGCGAGGTGATGAGCTTCACTAGCTTCGAAGATGAGACAGCCCTCTTTGAAGTAATCCTCTTCCCCAACGTCTATACGCGCTACGCCCACCTTATAGCGCGCAATCTCCCCCTTTTAATAGAGGGGCGCGTTGTATGTGATGAGGGGGCAATCTCAATTGAGGCTTTCAAGTTTATCTCAATTTAAAATTAAAGGTTTTTACAGATGTAATAACATAGGTTACAATGACAGCGTTTGAAGGAGAAAGATGTGAAAATACAAAAACAACAGCCGATGCGCAATGTCCTAATCGCGTTGGTTCCCCTCCATCTAGCCTCAATTTACCTCTTTGGGTGGCGCTACTTAGCAGTGTTGATGGTGGTGGTGGCGGTAGGGTTGCTGGCAGAGTGGTTGATGGCCCGCCGCTACAATCTACAGGTGAGCGAATCGCTCTACGTCTCCTGCGCCCTCTATGCCCTCTCCCTCCCCCCCACCATCCCCCTCTGGATTGCCGCTTTGGGAATTGCTTTTGGGATTGTCTTTGGGAAGATGGTGTTTGGTGGGTTTGGGCGCAATATCTTCAATCCAGCCATGGCAGCGCGTGCTTTTATCTACATCAGCTTTGGAGTGCCTCTGACAGCCCGCTTTGTGATGCCTCAAACCGCCATTAGCTATGTCGGTGGGATTGCCACTTGGCTCACCAAAGCCGATGCTATTTCGGCAGCTACTCCGTTGGTTACCCAAAACGAGTCGCTCCTAAACCTCTTTTTGGGCAACATCGGGGGGAGTTTTGGTGAAACGAGTGCCCTTTTAATCATCTTGGGGGGTCTATACTTGATCTATAAGAAGAGTGCCAACTGGAAGATTGTGGTCGCCTCAATTGGTTCTTTCCTTATTTTACAAACCATCTTCTGGAGTGCCGGTTTAACGGTCAATCCCCTCTACGCCCTCTTAAGTGGGAGCTTCTTGCTGGGAGCCTTCTTCATGATTACCGACCCGGTCTCCGCTTCTCAAAGCACCAATCTAGGACGTTATATTTATGGCTCCCTCTTTGGAATTTTCGTTGTCTTAATCAGAACCTTCTCCAACTGGACCGAGGGGGTCACCTTTGCCATTTTACTAGCCAACATGTTTGCCCCTCTTATCGACTACTACATCAAAGACCTACGTGCTAAAAGGAGGGCTAAGGGGTGAAAAGTCAAACTTTCTATACAAAGCGGATAAAACCACTCGTTTTCATGGCGGTGGTGACCATCATCTGTATAGTGCTCACCTCTTCACTTTACCTCTTAACACGAGAGCGGGTGGCAATGAATGAGCTCTTCTTCATGCGCCGCAGTATCCTCGATGCGGCAGGTGTGGAGCACAGTGGCGATGTGGAGGGGGTTAACAGCCTCTACGAGTCGGTGGTGAAAGAGGTGGGTGAGGTCTATGTAGTTGGTGGTAATACCTACGTTAAGCTCTTTAAGGGGCCCGGACTCTGGGGAGAGATTACCATCTTAGTGGGCTTTGAGGAGGACCTCAAAACCATTACCGGGGTCTCAGTCTTTGCCCAAAACGAGACCCCTGGGTTGGGAGCACGCATCGAAGAGCCGTGGTTTAGCCAACAATTTAGGGGCAAAGAGGGTCCCTTCTCCCTTGTTGAGGAGGGGACAGCTGCTGCTAAGAGTGAGATGGATGCGATTACCGGTGCGACGCGTACCAGTGATGCTTTCAAG
Source organism: Spirochaetales bacterium (assembly GCA_012838895.1). Classification (GTDB taxonomy): domain Bacteria; phylum Spirochaetota; class Spirochaetia; order Sphaerochaetales; family Sphaerochaetaceae; genus DUOJ01. The sequence goes on along the minus strand of DUOJ01000084.1, from coordinate 9,717 downwards.
AATATTATGAACCGCGCCATTAGTGAGAGCGCTACACTTAAAGGGGGGCAATAAGATGGCACGTGGAATGGTCAAAAAGACCTTTTTAACACCGTTGGGGAAAGATAACCCTGTTTTTGTCCAAATCCTCGGAATCTGTTCTACACTGGCGGTGACTAACAAACTGGCCAATACGATGGTGATGGTGCTGGGGGTGATGTTTACTACCGCCCTCTCAAGCTGGACCATCTCCCTCTTTAGAAAGCAGATTCCCTCTAGAATTAGGATGATGGTTGAGACGCTGGTAATCGCCACTTACGTCATCATCGTCGATATCATCCTCAAAGCCTACAACCCTGAGATTTGGAAACAGCTTGGACCCTATGTGGGGTTGATTATTACCAACTGTATCGTCATGGGGCGCGTAGAGGCTTTTGCCCTGCAGAACAAACCAACCCTCTCCCTAATTGATGGACTAGCGAGCGGAATGGGGTACGGTTACGTCCTCCTCATAATCGCTTTTGTGCGGGAGCTGTTGGGGAGTGGGACAATCTGGGGCTACCAAGTGCTCGGTTCGTGGTGGACCAAATGGGCCATTATGGTGATGCCCCCGGGAGGGTTCTTCATGTTGGCAATTCTCATTTGGGTTGTCCACGAAGGGGTGATGAAGGAGGGCAAAAATGGGTAACTTTCTTTTTCCAGTAGCGGTCTTTTTTGCGGCAATCTTCACCGACAACATCCTCTTAACGAACTATCTAGGGATGTGTTCTTTCTTAGCTGTCAGTAAGGAGTTGGAGACAAGTGCAGGTCTCGGCATTGCTGTCACCTTTGTCTTGGCTGTCACCACCCCCCTCAATTGGGCCGTCTACTACTTAGTCTTGGTCCCCTTCCAGCTTGAGTACCTCCGCTTTATTGTTTTTATCATCATCATTGCCGCCTTTGTCCAACTTATTGAGATGGTTATTGAGCGCTATAGCGAGAACCTCTACTTCTCTCTTGGAATCTTCCTCCCCCTCATCACCGTTAACTGCGCTATCTTGGGAGCCTCCCTCTTTATGGTGATTAGGGAGTACTCCTTTATAACATCGTTCTTCTTTGGGTTAGGCAGTGGCATTGGGTGGTTCATCGCCATCATGGCAATGGCTGGAATCCGTAACAAACTGAGGGGCGCCAAAATCCCAATTGGCCTTGAGGGAGCCGGCATTGCCCTTATCATTGCCGGATTCATGGCGATGGCATTTATGGGGTTCTCTGGCATGATCCAAATCACATAGGGGTAGAAGATGGTAGTAACATTAATTGTCAGTGTCGCAATTATTACGGCAATTGCCACTCTTTTGGCCCTCTTGCTGGTGATTGCCGACGCCACTGTAGGCAACTACGGTGATGTGAGTATCACAATCAACAACGAACGGGAGTTGATAGTGCCAGGGGGACAGCCCCTCTTAAGCCTCCTGGTAAGTGAGGGGATCTTTATCCCCAGCGCCTGTGGAGGGCGTGGCTCGTGTGGCCTCTGCAAGGTGCAGGTTGTTGAGGGGGGAGGGGCCTACCTCCCCACCGAACTCCCTTGGATGAGCCCGGAGGAGATTGCCAACCAGATGCGCCTCTCGTGCCAGTTCAAGGTGAAAAACCCGATCAAGATTATCATCCCAGAGGAGCTCTTCCTAGTTAAAGAGTTCACCACCCAAGTGGAGAAAATTGTCGACCTCACCCACGACATTAAAGAGGTGACCCTCAAGTTGATAGACCCCCCAATCATTGAACCTAAGGCGGGGCAATTTGTCCAATTTCAAGTCCCCGAGTATGCGTTGAGTGATGAATCGGTCTACCGCGCCTACTCAATGGCTAGCTCCCCCTCTAATCAAAATCATGTCGAGCTCCAAATACGCCTCGTCCCCCACGGAATTTGCACCACCTATGTCCACGAACACCTCAAGGTGGGAGAGACGATTATGATTAACGGACCCTACGGTGAATTTTATCTACGAGATAACGATAGAGATCTAATCTTCATTGCCGGAGGATCAGGAATGGCCCCTATAAAGGCTATTCTCCTCGATATGGCTGAGAGGGGCGATAAGCGACGGGCGACCTACTTCTTTGGGGCACGCACCCGAAAAGACCTCTTCCTCTTGGATGAGATGAAAGAGCTTGAAGGGCGATTGGAAAACTTCACCTTTATCCCTGCGTTGAGTGAACCAGCAGCCGAAGATAAGTGGGAAGGTGAAGTGGGGCTCATTACCGAAGTGGTGCGCAGGCGAGCTACCAATGGTCAAAACAGCGAAGCCTACCTCTGTGGAAGCCCCGGGATGATTGATGCCTGTATCGCAGTGCTCCACGACATAGGGGTGGCTGAAGATGCAGTCTACTACGACAAATTCTAGGAGTGAAGGATGAAACAGACACCGATTTATGATGAGATTCAAAAACAGATGGCCCCCGGTGTAATCACATTAGATGGGTTTTTGGGCCCCGATAAACGTAAACTTGTCGACATCATTGCCACCGATGAGAAGCTGGTCCACTACGCCAATACTACAGTTGAAGCAATTGCTGAGAGGATGCAATATTTTCGTGACTTGGGTCTTAGGGGGCTGGGAGAATATATCTCAATTGAACCCCACTTTGAAGTGTGCGTTGACTCTGTTAGAGGCAAGCTCCCCTCCCCTTTTGGAGGCCCTGGAATGTACGATAAGGTCAATACAACGGTAGTCAACCGAGAGCTCGACAAAGCGATAACCTATACCGACCTCCATATCCACCTTATTAGGGACCACGGCTTCTTCCAAGGGGCGGGTTCGCGCTACCGCTTAGAGCCCCTCGATCTAGTTAAGATTTTAGAGATCCTCCCAAACAAGGCTTAACTCCTTCTCAACAAAGAGGCGCGCTAGTGCTACGTCAAATTGGGTCGATGCATGGGTCTTCAACTCCTTAGCAGCCTCCTCTTTTGATAACTTAGCCCTGTAGGTACGTTCGCTTGTCATCGCATCGTAAGCATCAGCAATCGCAATCATCCGCGCCTGGAGAGGGATAGCATCCCCCTTTAGTCCCAATGGGTAGCCCTCCCCATCGATGCGCTCGTGGTGGGTCAACACATAGGTGGCCAACTCACCAAACTCCCCTACTGAGCTCAAGATACGCCAGCCAGTCTCGGGGTGGCGCTTAATCGCCTCCCACTCCTCTGTAGTGAGCTTGTCGGCTTTATTGAGAATAGTCTCATCGATAGCAATTTTGCCAATATCGTGGAGGAGACCCACTGTCTTTAGTTCCCCCACCTCCTTTAAAGAGAGGCCGTAATGGGCCCCTAGACGGGAGGCTAATTCACTAACCCGCCTAGAGTGGAGCTCTTCACGGGGATTTTTCTCTAGTAATGCTGAAAGGATAGTATTCACAGCCCGACTCCTACTTGAAGGGTTTTCACTTAGTTTACTCCTGTTAAGGTCGTTCTCAGCCCGCTTTATAACCTCATCGATACTCATGAATGAGTCGTATTTGAGGGCCATTCCAAACGAGATAGTTAACTCAACATTTTGGACTTGGATGGGATTGAGACGCCCCTGTAACTCTTTGATTAGCTCTTGAATCTCCTGCTTGGACCTATTAGTTAAGATGAAGGCAAAGGAGTCGCCTCCGATGCGGAAGCAAGGGGTCCCCTTCTCCTCACCAATTATTTTCACCTCGTTAGCCAATTTCACTAAGAGTTCATCGCCCCCTTCGGTGCCAAAAGCGTCGTTGACCAGTTTAAGACCATTGATATCAAAGATTATGAGGCCCATGGGGTATAACTCTTCCCGGTTGTGTTGCTTGAGGGCCTCCTCGAACATGAGACGGTTGCCCAAGTCGGTGAGGGGGTCGTGGGTGTTGGCGTAGTAGAGGGCCCTCTCACTCTCCTTGCGCGCTGTGATATCGGTCACCATACAGAGGTGGACATGGCGCTTGTCGAGGGTCCCCTCAAGGCGTGAGACAGCGATATGGACCCACACCTGTGACCCGTCCTTACGCAGGTAGCGCTTGTCGATGGCGTAGAAGTCGATTTCTCCCCGGTAGAGGAGTTCAAACTCTTCTTGGGCAATCGCTAAATCGTCGGGGTGGGTTATATCCATCCAAGTGAGCTTTGAATACTCTTCACGACTATAACCAATTATGTCGAGGTAGCGTTGGTTCACTTCAAGGGCTTTGCCAGTTAAGGTGTCGGTCATCGTTACCCCCATCGGGGCATCACGGAAGATCAACTTAAAGCGCATCTCACTGAGGCGCAGTTGATTGGCAAGGGTATGTTCCCTAAGCTGGATTGTTAAAAGGAGCGAGAGGAGATAGATAACCACGGGGTAGAGGATTAAAATTGGTATGCTCATCAACTTAGCTATCTCAAATTGGGCTTGATTGGGGATAGTTAAGAAAGATAGTACTTCTAAGACACTGATAACTAAACCCACTAGGTAGAATTCAAAGCGGGCTACCGGCTCTTCTTCAATCAACTTTGGGTAGCGCCAGCGGTGCCAAAGGGTCCCCACTCCCAAAGAACACAAAATTGAAAGAATCCCAGTTAATGCTCCGCTTCCCCCAATAAAGAGGCGGAAGACAATCATAATGAGACTAGCGATTGAGGTGGAAATGAGACCAAAAAACATCCCCGAGACCCCAATCAAGATTGTGCGACTATCGAAGAAGACCCCCTCTTGGTAGACAAAGGGGCGACTCATAATTAAAATACCAACCGCTCCGATGATGATCCCCATTATTAGGTTTCTTAAGGGACCTGCTTTTAAGCGGCGTAGGTTGTGGGTCGTATAGACAATACTGAGGGACAAAAGCATAGCAATGTTGAAAAGAATGTCTAAAACCATCTCATCTCACTTTTGACACAAGGTCGTTTAATGGTAACATATTTGGATATCATTACAAGTTAATAGTTCATCTTTATTAGCTTTTTTTTGCCCTAAACTTCATTGTAAACACAAATTACTAGAACCTTTCCTCTTTTGCTTTATGGGTAAATGCTTCTTTTGATAATCCATTTACCTATTGCCCTTGCAATATAAAGACTATATATTGTATCTGACATTATTTCAATATGTGTCAACATAAAAAGGAGGCGCTATGTATAAAACTCTTCCCCAACTACTAACCGAGGTTGTTGACCGCTATGGCAACAACGACGCTCAATTAAGCAAAGATGAGAGTGGAATCTTCCACCCTACCACCTATAATCAATTTTTCAAGGAGGTCTCCTCCTTGGCTGCTGGACTTAATACCCTTGGGGTAAAGCGGGGCGACAATGTTGGTTTAATCTGCGACAACCGCCAAGAGTGGTTGGTGGCCGATATGGCAATCCTCTCCCTTGGGGCAAGTGATGTCCCGCGAGGGCGTGATGCTATGCCCTACGAACTCAAATTTATCCTTAAGACGACCGAAAGTGGCCTCTGTTTTGCGGAGAATTCAGAGCAAGCCTATAAGATTCTCCTCTTAGCTGAGCAGCTGCCTCAACTGAAGACAATTGTTATCATTGATACAGTTCACTACGCCACCTATCTAGACCAATTAACCCACCCCAAAGTCACCTTTATAACCTACAAAGAGGTGATGCAAAGGGGAGAAGAGCTCCTCTTAACCAATCCCAGTTTTGTCCAAGGTGAGATTTCAAAAGGTGAAGGAGATGATACCGCCACCATCATCTTCACCAGTGGCACTACCGGTGAGCCCAAAGGGGTTGTTTTAAGCCACACTAACTTCCTCTTCCAACTGGAGCAGCTCCCTAAGATGGTCAGCTTTGGTAAAGGGGAGCGGTGGCTCTCCGTCCTACCTGTCTGGCACTCCTTTGAGAGGATCCTGCAGTATGTAATCGTCTCCCAAGCCTCCACAATCGCCTATTCAAAACCCATCGGGAAGATTATGTTGTTTGACCTTCAGCGGGTTAACCCCACTTGGATGGGGTCGGTGCCCCGTATTTGGGAGGCGGTCAAAGCGGGCATCTACCAAAACATCAAGGGAAAGAGTGGTGTTGTTAGGGCCCTGTTCCACTTCTTTGTAGCAGTAGGCAAAGCCCATAACCTTTTTTTAACTATGGTAACCAACCGGATGCCCCAGTTTAAGAAGCGCTTCTACCCTTTAGACCTCTTGGTGGCAATTATTCCGTTGATTCTCCTCACCCCTTTACGTTGGTTGGGAGACCTCTTGGTTTTTCGTTCCATTAAGAAGAAATTTGGCGAGAACTTCAAAGCTGGAGTTTCGGGAGGGGGCTCCCTCCCTAAATCGGTTGACACCTTCTTTAGGGCTATTGGAATCACCCTCCTCGATGGGTATGGCCTTACTGAAACAGCCCCTGTTATTGGTCTTCGCGACATTAGACACCAGGTAGCGGAGGTGGTCAACGTTCTTCCTGAAACAAAGATTAAAATAGTTACCGAAGAGGGGAAATTGGCCCCTCCGGGTGTTAAGGGGGTAATCTACATCAAAGGGCAACAGGTTATGAAGGGGTACTATAAGAGGGACGACCTCACCCAAGCTGTCATCGACAAAAATGGGTGGCTCAATACCGGTGATATTGGAGTCTGGACCCATCGGGGTGAATACGCCATCAAAGGGCGCGCCAAAGATACAATTGTCCTCAATGGTGGGGAGAACATTGAACCCCTCCCCATTGAGGCGCGCCTCAGAGAGTCCCCCTTCATTGAGCAAGCGGTGGTGGTGGGGCAAGACCAAAAATATCTGGGAGCCCTCCTCTCTCTCGACACTAAACAAGTTGAGTTCTACCTAAAGGAGAGTGGAATTCCCTATCTAGCCCGCTTCGATTTAAGTCAGATGGAGGAGGTGAAGGCGCTCCTAAACCGGGAGATTAACGCTCTAGTTAGTGCAAAAAATGGGTTTAAGAACTATGAACTAATTGGACGCTTTGAGATTATTGCCCGGCAGTTCCAAGTTGGGCGAGAACTCTCAGCTAAGGAAGAGGTGATGCGCCACAAAATTAATGAGCTCTACCAAAAAGAGATTAGTGCCCTCTTCGCTTAAAGAAGTTCAACGCCATAACCTCCACTATTGCATTGTTGGGGGTTTTTAAATAAAGTTGCAATTGCAACGGACAATTTTTATTATCATCCCTACAATAGGGGGGAGTATGGATAAAAAGTATATTAACTTGAATGAGAGTGTTAATGCTCTCTGCACTCAATACCCTGAGTTAGTCTCAATCTTAGCCAACCTCGGTTTCACCGAGATTGTCAAACCGCTGATGCTCAACACGGTGGGCAAATTGATGACCCTCCCCAAAGGGGCAGCTATGCGGAATATAGATTTAGAGCAAGTTATTCAAAGCCTAAGAGAGCACGGATATTATATCGAGGAGGATATTTATGTCTCAAACAAATAGAGAGAAGTTACTGAAAGACCTTATTAAGCGACTCCACGCCGGAGACGATTTCGATAAAGTGCGCGAAGAGTTTATTAAAGAGTTTACCGGCGTGAGTGCCCAAGAGATAGCTGATGTTGAAAAATCACTCGTTGAGCAGGGAGAAGTTAAGGTTGAGGAGATTCAAAAACTGTGTGATGTCCACGCCACCCTCTTTGAGGGCTCTATCGACGGGGTCTCCCCCGGTAAGCGTAAAGACCGGGAAATTGGTCACCCAGCGTGGGTGTTGAAAGAGGAGAACCGTGCTATTGAGCGCCTCTTTAGTGGTCAAATTGACCCCAACAGTGAACGTCTCAAGGGCGGTGACAAAGGGGCTGTTAAATCCCTTGAAGCCAACTTAGAAGAGCTGTGGCAAATTGACCGCCACTATGCGCGCAAGGAGAACCTCTGGTTCCCCATCATGGAGCGTTACGGTATCACCGCCCCACCCCAAGTTATGTGGGGGGTCGACGATGAGATAAGAGCAGCTATTAAAGAGGCACGTGCCACCCTCTCTTGGGAAAACAGAGACTCTTTCCTAGAGCAACTCGAAGAGGTAAAGACAAAAATCTTCTCGATGATCTCTAAAGAGGAAGATATCTTGATTCCAATGGTGAGTGAGGTCTTCTTTTTAACCGACTGGCGTCAAATTGCCGATGAGAGTGCTGAAGTAGGGTTCTGTTTAATGGATAACCACCCCGACTGGACACCGCCCCAGCTACAAGATGCGAAGGTTGACGCCTCCCTTTTGGGCTCTGGGGTTGTGAAGCTCCCCTCGGGTTCTTTCTCCCCCGAGATGTTGACAAGAGTCCTCAACACCCTCCCCATCGATATGACTGTAGTTGATGCCAACGATGAGGTGCTCTACTTCAGTCAATCGAGCGAGAGAATCTTCCCCAGAACAACCGCAATCTTAGGGCGTAAGGTCTCCAACTGCCACCCTCCCGCCAGTGTCCATATTGTTGAGAAAATCTTAGATGAGTTTAAGTCGGGAGAACGCGACAGTGCCGAATTCTACATCCACCTTGGCGACAAATATGTCCATATCCGCTACTGGCCTATTCGCGACGATGAGGGGAACTACATGGGGACCTTAGAGGTGAGCCAAGACATTGCCCCCATACAAAAACTTAAAGGGGACAAGCGCCTCCTGGATGAGTTTGAAGATTAATCAAACCAGGTAAAGCCGTTCTCCGCTGCCATATTTTGGGCAAATCTAGGGAGCGTTCTTACCGGATAGACCTCCATGTGGTGGTCTTTGGCCAACATGGGGGTCACTATTCTCCACGATTCGCTAATTTCGCGCATCGTGGGGAAGAGGCTTTTATCGCCCTGGAATATCTTTTTAACGATCTGCTCATACGCCTCTGGGGTGTTAGCTCCAAAGGTTTCGGCTTGGTTGAAGCGGAACCTCACTGGCTTACTCTTCCATGAGGTGTTGGGTTGCTTCAAGTTCATGTTTATATCGATAGTGAGTTCAGGGTGGATGGTGATAATCACCCCATTTTCCCCTATTGTCTCATCGTGCATCACCTTGCCGGTGGTGTTCCTAAATTTGACATAGATAAGTGATTTCGCCTCTTCTTGCATTTTTCCGGTCCGGACAAAGATTGGCACTCCGGCAAAGTAGTAGGTGTTGACCGAGAGGTTAAACGCAGCATAGGTGGGGGTCTCAACAATACGCCCACTATTGGCGCCGAGTGACTCGTAGCGTCCCGTGTAAAACTCGCTAATAGGGGCAATCGAACGGAGCACCTTCACCTTCTCAATAGCAATATCTTCGGGGGAGAGGGTAGCCGGCTCACTCATTGTCAGATAGGTAATAATCTGCATTATGTGGTTTTGAATTGTGTCGCGCACCACCCCAATTTGCTCATAGAAGCCGAGACGTTGGTCGACCCCATGGGTCTCATCGAAGATAATTTGAATCGCCTCAATTGAACGGTTGTCCCAAATGGAGCGGATAATATCGTTGTGGAACCGTAAGATGAGGAGGTTTTGCATAAACTCTTTCCCCAAGTAGTGGTCAATTCGGTAGATCTCTTTATCATCAAAAGCTTGGAGGAGGATTGCGTTGTAGCGCTCAGCACTCTCTAGGTCGAAGCCAAACGGCTTCTCAACTACAATTTTTTTTGTCAATTCACATTTACAGGAGAGGGTGGAGTCAACCTCTTTAATTTGGTTAATTGTCTCTTCGTAGAGGGAGGGTTGAAGCGCCATGTAATAAATTAGTTCAACCTCTTTAGCCCCCCCAATAACCGCCTCAATCTTACTCTTCAGAGGCTTAGTCGCCTCCTCAGCGTACATATCGTAGTGGAGATACTCGAGGTGCTCTAAGAATTGCTTAGAGGCTT
>DUOJ01000083.1 GCA_012838895.1 Spirochaetales bacterium | reverse complement strand
GTAGCGGTTCCCAAGCAGGGTTAGATTTAGCAATCGAGCACAGTGGTATGGCTGGCTTTATCTATCTCTTTGGATGGCACCGCAAAACTCGTACAGTTGACTTTAAACTGGGTCACCTCAGAGGTCAGCAATTAATCCATACCTCCCCCGCAATTGATGAAGGGAGGAGCTATGAGCGCTACTGGCCCATGACCATTGAGTTGTTAAAACGGGGTATCTTTGATCTATCCTACTTAATAAGTCATAAATATAGGGCTGAAGAGATTAAGAAGTGTATGGAAGATTCGATTGTGAGGGGTGAAGGCTTTATTAAGAGTGTCTTCTACCTCGAATAAAAGTAGAGGGGATAGTTATCCCCTCCCTCTTTATATCTCCCCTATTTTACTTTAACCCGCTTCCCTTTATAGGCCGATTTTATCTCAGTCATGACAGTGTTGAGCGACTCTTTTGCTGTGGCAGCTGTCACTACCTCGGGGGCAGTGCGGGTTTTTACGTTTTCTACAAATGAGACCAACTCAAAGTAGTACCCATTACGCTCATCGAGTTTGAAAACGGTTCTCTTCTTCCCTTCGAAGATTACTAGGGGATCTTTTTGAGAAGTATCTAAGTTGATAACCCCCTTCTCAAAGACAATCAAGGCGCGCATGATGAGGGGGAAGTTGTCGGCACAGAGCCAGTTACCAACCGATGTTACCGTCATTCCCGGGTATTCATAGATTGTGGAGATGTGGCCATACCCTCCCCCGGGGGCTTCAACACCCGATGAGGTGACACTGCGTGGTTTGCCAAAATAGAAGTGGATAATATCGACATCGTGGACATGGAGGTCGACAGCGGCACTACCTGATAACTCCCCTTTCAACATCCAGTCGTTGGTACTCCACGTTGGATAGGGAGAGTAGCGGGAGAACTCAGCACTAATAACCTCACCATACTTCTTGGAATCGATGAGCTCTTTAACTTTCACATACATTGGCCAGAATCTGAGACACTGACCAACAGTGAGAAGTTTACCAGTCTCATCAGCGACCCTAATCATCTCTTCAGCGTCGCTAGTTGAGAGGGCCATCGGCTTTTCACAGAAGACATCGTAGCCAGCTCTCAAAGCTTGAACGGAGAAATCTTTGTGGAGATAGGTGGGGACGCACAGGTCGACATAGTCGAACCCCCCTGCCTGTAACATCTCTTCGTAATTGGTGAACTTCTTCACTTTGGAGAGGTCGGTAGTCATCTCTCCCACAGCAATATTGCCACCCCCCGCTTTAGAGAGATCAAGTCCCTCTTCTCGAGCATCACACAGGGCGGTAATCTCAACCCCCTTAATATTCCCATAAATGCTGAGGTGCATCCTCCCCATAAATCCTAATCCCACTAGAGCTACACGTACCATATTCGCCTCCCTTACATCTTTTCAATAAGCTTAAGTGATGCTATCGCCTTTTCAGCAGCACCCAAAGTTCCTGGAACATATTCAGCGGTTAATGGTCCATCGTACCCAACTTCGCGTAGAGTCTCCATCACCACTGGATAGTTAACATCCCCCGCCAATAGGTCGACAAATCCATCTAAGTTACCAACGTTGACCCTAAAATCTTTGGCATGGACGGCAAAAATCCGCTTACCAAGAATCTTAATCCAGTGCTCGGGGTGACCGTAGAGCATCACGTTACCAACATCAAAGTAGGACCCGACAAAATCGCTCTCAAAAGAGTCGATAAACTGAGCCATCTCAACCGGTCCCAATAGGAAGCGATTCCACACATTCTCAATGCCCAACTTCACATTCAACTCTTCAGCAAGGGGTAGTACCGCTAAGACCCCCTCTCTAGCCCACTGCCACACCTTATCATAAGGTTGGGGGGTAAAGTCGGGGACAAAGCAGGCTGAAACCATCCCTGGAAGATAGAGGATGGTAGAACAGCCCAACCAAGCAGCTAATCTAATTTGAGTCTTGGCGTTAGCTTGGGCTTCACTCCTCACCTTGGGGTCAGCACTAGTTGGGGAGGCTCCCCAGGCAAGACCCGAAGCGAGGGTGATTAGTTTAATCCCCCTTTTGTCGGCCTCTGCCTTAATTGCTTCAGCCTCTTTTTGGGTCGTTTGAGGGGTGATGGCCCCAGCTGGGTCGACTGTAAATTCAACAGCATCATAACCGAGTTCTTTAGCTTTATCTAAAGTCTCGATAGCACTCAATAACTTCCCCTCACAATTTGGGGGAAAGGCCCAATAATTAATCCCTTTTACCATTCTTTAGAACCTCCATTGTTGTCTCTATGTTAACTATTTTTTACCCTTTAACAGCCCCTAATCTACTGCAGATTGCTAGGGACTCCGATGAGCTCTTAAAGTTAACCGTGGGGGGCTTTAATGTTCAAGAGAGGATAATCTCAATTGAGTGACTCAACGAGAACTTTATAAACAGAGTTGTGATTGATCTAGATATCGATTGGCAATTTAAACCCAACAAAATGGCCCTTACAAGGTGAAAAAAAATCAAAAATATGTTATGAAGGAGTTGTACTATGAGGTGGAAGTTATAGGAGCATGTCAAATGGGATTGGAAAACACCTTATTATAAGCTTTCCCATATAACATTTAAGATAGCGATGAAAAACATCGTAGGAGGAGGAGATTAATGAGAAAAGAAAGTTTAGTCGCCAAAGGATGGTGGGACTACACCACAATCGACACGAAGATTCTTGATGAAGCCGCCAAATTGAGTGCTAAGGATCTGCTTGCTCTACAAAGACCAGGGTTTAAAATCAACATGTTTGAGACCCGCGATGAGTTCTTCTTGGCTGAAGCCCTCGAGTACATCAACGCATTTACCGCCTCAACTGCTGATAACCCCACTGGGATTTGTGGACCTATTGGTCCAACAGAGCAACTACCACTAGTGGCAAGGATTATTAACGACCTAGAGCTCAACGTAAAAGAGGGGCACTTCTGGAGCATGGATGAGTGGGTTATAGGAGACAAAGAGGTCGATATCTCTTACCCTCTAAGCTTCAAACGGGCCGTTTTAGAGCTCTTCTACAACAGGGTTGACAAACACTTGAGGATGCCTGAAGAGCATCTCCACTTCCCAACAGTGGCCGGGGTTGATGAGTATACCAAATCTTTTGACGAGATTAAGTGTCTTGTCATGCAAGGGGGACAGGGAGAGACCAAACACTGGGCTTTCAACGACCCACCCCAAAGGGTAGCTCCTTACGACAAACAGCCCCCCACAGCTGAAGAGTACCGTAAGCTCGGAACCAGAGTTCTGGAGATCCACCCCGTCACCATGATTCAAAACGCCCGCACCTCGGGTGGTGGTGTTGTGACCAACATCCCCAACCACGCGATAACAGTTGGACCTGTGGAGACTTGGAAAACAGAGAAGATCAGCATTTGGCACCCCGGTTGGCACGACAACCCCTTTGGGATGCGCCTCTCAGCCTATATGATTGGTAACAAGATTGCCGACCCATGTGTCCCAATGTCCCTCTTAGCCGACCACCCCAATGTAGT
>DUOJ01000082.1 GCA_012838895.1 Spirochaetales bacterium | reverse complement strand
GGTGACTAATAACCACATCGTAACGCTCTGAGCCCCCTTGAACTGCTTCAATTAGCAATATGTGACTAGTTTCACCTTCAATTAAGACCCCCTCACAGTACCACTGGAAATGTAGGCGGAGAGTTCTTGGCCAGCTGTTAGGGTGAGGGTTAGTTCTTCTCCAGCCGCATAACTAGTTGAAGAGAGTGCTATTTCACCATCAAAGGGGGGAATTGAGCCATCGATTATGGTAATTAACCCCGCATCGATAAGTTTGCCAATCTCTAAGATACGGGTCGTTTTTGAAACCGTTTGATCAATTACCCTAAGTGACTCAACTAATCCTCCCACAATCTCACCGTAACTCTCTATGTTCACGATTACGGTGTAGAAGCCAGATGCTACCGTGCCACTAAAATTAACCTCGCCATCTTCAATGTTGATAGCTGGAGTAATCCCGGTTACTTCCTTGTTATCGATGTCGAGTAGTTTAAAGTTAAGGATTGACTCTCCGTTGGTTTGTTGGGCATCCCACTGGTAGGTGAGATCAATTGATCCAGTTCCTACCTCTTGATTCAATGTGATACTCGCTGAGGTGCTTGTCGCTGAGAGGTACAAGGTTGTCTCGCCGCTAGCAATTGCTCTCCCTTGGGCATTATAGCCGGTAGCAGTGAAGGTCCAATACCCCACATTTAGGGATTTAATAGTCACCTCTTCATCTTCAATCCCCTCTTTTACAATATAGACCTCATTGGGACCTGACCCCTCAATTTTGTAACTTACAATCGTCAAGGGGTCTGTTCCTTCGGGGACAATATTGCGGGTATTGAAGCGACTCGCTCTCTCTAGTGAGAGGTGGAGGGTCGCTTCCCCCTCTAGGGAGTTATCTTGACACCCCACCATCGCTAACAGAAGTAGCATTAAAATAGCTACCCCTTTTACTAATCTTCTCTTAATCATCCGTCTCCTCCTTAGCCACCTTTGGTGGTCAATTGAAGGAGGGGGAATAGCTCAGTTTTGCTTCAGCTCTCTAGGATTTTAGCAACCTCTTCTCTAAACTCTCTCTCTTTTTCAAGAGGCTCACCAGCGAGTTCTTCTTCAAACTTTAAGACCAATTTATTAACTGCTAAGCGCTTCTCTAAAGGGGCCTTTAAGAGGCGCTCTGTTTGCTCCATCCGCTCTTTGGCAAAGTTGTAGCTGTACTCTATCTCTCTAAAGGGGGAGCTCGTAAAAGCCTCATCACTCAACTCAAAGGGGATAAAGGGGGCGTAGAGGGGGATGGGAGAGGTAGTTAAGGCCACTTTAATACCTTTAGGGGCCCACTTTACTACCATTGAAGCGGTTGTTCTGCTTTTAACCAACCCTTTGGCATCCATACAGACTGAACGCATCGAGTGGTCAAAGTTGGTAACGCCTCCTTCATTATGGCGTAAAATTGAGACCATTGAATCCCAACTGGCTCCCCTCTCTAGAGCGAGGGTGTAGGTGGAGTTTTGGCGATGGGTTCCTTGGGTAAAGGGGAGGTGGAGGCGGCTGGCGTAGGTGCGTTTGAAATTGGGTCGCTCTTTAAGGGTGACGCTGTCGCCTAGGGTGTACTCTTCTTCAAGAGTGTAGGCGTTACTAATTGAAGCGACTTCATCAACTTGCTTAGCTACCCATCGTTGGTTGACACTCTCTAGGAGGTAGGCTTCAGTGCCATCGGCAATGAGGAAAGAGTTGTGGTATTGAAGTCGCCCCGAATAACTCCCGTTGCCCCCCTGTCCCCACCTCTCGAGAAGAGAGACAATGGTCTCTAAAGCTCCACGAGCAGTTGAGGCAGCATGGAGGGTTAGCCTTAAGATATCCATCCCCAAGAGTCCCCCTTTAGAGGAGCCCCTCTTCGCAAAAACAGCCTCATTGCCAATAGCTACCCCCTCACTGTTAATCCCCATCTCTGCCCCCCAGATCCAGGCTGGGCGAGAAATGAGAGCGGGGTAGGTGAGGGAGAGCTCTTTACTCGCCTTAAGGAGTGTTTGGTATTGGTTATTGTTGTAGTACTCCCTTTGCTCCAGATGGGTGGGGCTAGTTAACCCCTCTTCGGGGTCACAATATTGGATAACCTGGGGCTCTCCAATGTCACGATCTGAGTTTTTAGCCAAGAACCACACTCCGGTAGCGCTATCTTTAGCAACTAGAGTATCACACATAAATACCCCCTTAAAACCTCTTTTGCCAAGAGTGGCAGTAGGGGAGGCTCCCTTTAATTGCATAGTAATTTTGGTGGTAATCCTCGGCAGGCCAAAAACGCTTAGCACTTTTCACCTCAGTAACCACCTTCAACCCCCTCTTCTTAAGGAGTTCGATGAGGTAGAGGGCTGTCTCCCATTCACTCTCATTACGATAGAAGAGGGCTGAGCGGTATTGGGGGCCAATATCGGGGCCCTGTCCATTAGCTTGAGTTGGGTCGTGAATCTCAAAGAAGTATTTGGTCAACTCCTCATAGGCGATTATTCTTGGGTCGTAGAACACTCTAACCGCTTCGTAATGCCCTGTTGTTTGGCTCAGCACATCTTGGTAGGTGGGATTTTCCATCTCCCCTCCGGTGTAGCCACTGGTGACACTGAGTACCCCTTTTAGCTTACTAAAATAGTATTCAACCCCCCAAAAGCACCCCCCAGCATAGATGGCCTCAGCTTGAGGGGCCCCTTCTCTAAACTCTAAAGCGATTGAGTTGAGACAGTAGCGCTTATTTTTAGGGGTGAACCTCTCTCCCCTAAAGAGGTGCCCTAGGTGACCTGAGCAGGTGGAGCAAACCACCTCAAGGCGTACCCCGTCATTATCAGGGCGCTCAACTACACTATTAGGGAGGGGGTCATCAAAGGAGGGCCAGCCACTACCCGAGTCAAATTTTGAATCGCTGTAGAAGAGGGGCGAGCCACACTGCCTACAGTAGTAACTCCCCTCAGTTGTGTTGTTGTTAAGTTCTCCACTAAAAGGGGGCTCTGTCCCTTGGTGGAGTAGAACATGGGCCTCTGCTTTAGTGAGGGAGCGTAACAGTTGTTTCTCTATCGGTTGGTATTCCATAGCCAAAATATACTCACCATTTCCCTTAAAGTTTAGCTCTTAGAGCTGTTACTGCCTCAACTCTCTCTTGGTCGGTGTGGGTTATTGAGTACTCGCCCTGGCGTAGCATCCCCCCCATGTAGATATCGGGGTGACGAAAGATCATCTTCGATTCAACACTCCCCGGTAGCAAGAGGTGGTACTCTTTAGCCCCAATTTTTGCGTGGAGATTAGCGAAGTTGCGCTCAGTTAGACCACACCCCGGCATTACGATGATATTATCACCGGCGCGCTTTACCAGCTCAATCAGGGTATCAAGGCCTTCAGTGACAGTGGGTTCCAATCCACTCGTTAAGACCCTATCAATGCCCATATCAATCAAAGTATCGAGCGACCTAAAGGGGTCTTTAGTCACATCAAAAGCGCGGTGGAAGGTGACTTCCATTGGGCGCGCTAGGTTAACTAGTTTTTTAGTCCGCTTTATATCAATCTCTCCATCAGGGGTTAAAATCCCCAGCACGACACAATCGGCTCCCGCCTCTTTGAAGAGTTTAATGTCCTCTTCCATTGAGGCAAATTCCAAGTCAGAGTAGCAGAAATCGCCTCCTCTGGGTCTAATAATCACACTCATAGCGATTTTAGAGTTGGCACGAGCCACCTTGAATGCTCCCAAAGAGGGGGTGATTCCCCCTTCAAAGAGGTCTGCACAAAACTCAACGCGGTCTGCACCCCCCCTCTCAGCGATTAAAACAGACTCAACCGATTCTAAACAAATCTCAATTTTCACCCAGCACCTCCATAAAGAGATGGTACCACAGGGTGGGTAAGAGGGGAATCTCTCCTCTCCAACTTTAAGTTGACCCTCTACTTTCTAACGACTATAGTTTGAGCATCTAATTAAGATTGAAGAGCGTGCTTATCTTTAAAGGGGAGAAGGGTGTACACAGGGTTTTTGAGATACAAAATTGTGGTGATTGGATCTGGCTCCCACCAAGAGGTTGCAAAGCGGTGTTTAGAAGATCTCAATGTAGCTTTTTATAACACTTTAGACCAATTTTTGAGAGAATTTGGGCCGAAAGTGGAATTTCCCCTCATCGTGATAGGGGAGAGGGGGGTTCTCTTTAGGCGACCCTTCAGGAAGTTTAAAGAAGATAACTCTACCTTAGTCCGCTCTCTAGTAATCAGCAATCGCCCCTTAGAGGTGGAAGAGGCCGATGACTATCTCCTTAAACCTCTTAACGGGGCCCATTTGCGACGCAGGGTTGAAGCCCATTTAGGGGCGTTGGAGAAGGTCGCAGAAAAGATAAAAGCCCACGTCTTGGGTGAAGTATTTGATACCGCTTTCGCCTCAGCCCCCATTGGAATTACCGTCTCCAGTTTCCTCCAACTCGACTTTAATGAAGAGGTTGAGAGGTTTGATTACATCAACCCTAAATATTTGGAGATTGTGGGACGCGATAGAGAAGAGATTTTAACCCTCGACTGGCCCAAATTTACCCACCCCGAAGATTTAGAGGAGGAGCTGGAGAAGTATAAGCGGCTCCAGTCGGGTGAGGTTGATAGCTACTCGATGGAGAAACGTTATATAAAACCGGACGGCTCAATCGTGTGGGTTAGTTTAATCACCTCGGTTTTTGACCTCAATCCCTACCGTTACGTCTGTATTGTACAAGATATAACCAAAACCAAAGAGTACGAGTTTGCTTTAGCTGAGAGTGAGCGCTCTAAAACCTCCCTTTTAAGCCACATCCCAGGGATGGCTTACCGTTGCAGATTTGATCGTGATTGGACAATGGAATATATCTCAGAGGGGTGTAAAAGCCTAACCGGATACCCTCCCGGCGACCTCTTATACAATAATCGCCTCTCTTTTAACTCAATTGTGGCCCCAGAGTTTCGTGAAAAATTGTGGGATAAGTGGAATGAGGCGATTGAAACGAAGCGAGATTTTGAACTTGAGTACCAGATTATTGACGCCCAAGGGAGGCTCAAATGGGTGATGGAGAGGGGCCAAGCAGTCTACCCTACAACCGGTGATGTAGTGGCAATTGAGGGGATTATTTTAGATATTTCAAAGCGCAAAGAGAGTGAGCTCAACCTCCTCTACTACTACCAAAACGACCCCCTAACTGGCCTTTACAACCGTCAATACTTTGAACACCTTCTTCAAAGCGATTCTCCCCACCAAAAGCGGGGAATAGTGGCTATCAACTTGAGCTCAATTCACGAGCTTTCTCGGCGCTACGGTTTCTACTACACCCAAAACGTGCTAAAAAACATAGGGGGTTCCCTCAAAGATTTTGCCAGTGACAACTTGGTCGTAATTAGGCTTTATGAGAACTGGTTTGCCCTCTATGTGAAGGGGTACGACCAATACCAAGAGCTCCAAGATCTGGCTCAAAGAGCCTCTGCTTTAGTTGAGCAGTATCTTCAGATTGAGCGCCTGGTGTGGGGCATTGGCATAGTAGAGATTGAGGAGGAGAGTGAAGTTGATCTAGAACAACTCTTAACCCATCTCATCTTAACTGGTGACAAATCGCTGCTGAGCAATGCAAGCGAATTTGAGATAGTCTGCTTTAACCAAAAATTGGTTGATGATACGGCACGCGAAAATACCCTAATTGGAGATTTAAGTCGCTGCTCGCTGGATGAGGGGCTTCTCACCCTCAACTACCAACCGATTGTTGATTTAGATAGCGGGGAAATATGGGCCATAGAGGCTTTGGCACGCCTCAATAGTCCAACTTTAGGCCCTTTAGCTCCCACAGAATTTATCCCCCTAGCTGAAAAGACTAAACTTATCATCCCTATTGGGGAAGAGGTCTTTAGTCTAGCGTGCCACTTCTTGAAGAGGATTCATCAAGCCGGTTATGAGCAAGTGTTAGTTTCTATCAATATCTCACTCATCCAGATTATGGAGAGGGACTTTATTCAGCGCCTCTCACTAATAATGGAGGAGTGTTCAATTAAACCCACCTCAATCATCCTCGAAATAACCGAGAGTGCGATTGCTGCCAACCACAGTGAGATGAACGAAATTTTGAAAGAGCTGAAGGCGTTAGGATTCTCACTTGCCCTCGACGACTTTGGAACAGGCTACTCCTCCTTAGCCCGTGAGAGGGAGTTGAATGTCGACTTTGTTAAGATTGACCGTATCTTTATTGACCGTCTCCTCACCTTCGATAAGAGTGAAGTTATTAGTGGTGATATCATCTCGATGGCCCACAAGTTAGGCCACCAGGTAATAGCTGAGGGGGTGGAGCACATTAAGCAGGTAGAGCTATTAAGAGAGTTCGGGTGTGATAAAGTTCAAGGGTTCCTGTTCAGTAAACCTCTGAGTGAGGATGAAATGTTAACACTTATAACTCAAAGTTAGGGTGTTAGTTAAGGGTGGTTTTCTTTTCTCTTGAATTTAATAACTGATGATAGTAATGTTTCCATACTTTTTGTTTGGAATGAGGGGATCTTTAATGTGGTAGTTGGGGGTTCTCTCTTCCTTTTCCTCCCTATGTTATTTCCAACTCTCCTCAGCAGTAGAACACATTTATTCCAAAGTGGAAATAATCATTTAAGAAAAAGATGGGAATAATCTTTTACCGGCTACCCCGGCTACCATAACTCAAAGTTAGGGTTGACTATATAACGAATTAGATACAAATTAGTCTAAATAATCTATAATAGGAGGTGAGAGGCGTTGAAATGGTTTAGGGGTAAAAGGGTAGTATCACTCTGGTTAACCCTCC
>DUOJ01000081.1 GCA_012838895.1 Spirochaetales bacterium | reverse complement strand
GAGATGATCTACAACTACCTTGGCTCAAAACGGGAGTATATAGACAACATGCTGGTTGATGGCTCTGACTATATCCAGATTGCCAACCCAATGAGTGAAAACTACGAGTTTGTCCGCCCATCAATCATCCCCTCCCTCTTAGAATCGGAGAGTGTCAGTGCCCATGCCCCCTATCCCCACTCAATCTTTGAGATTGGCAAAGTTGCTTTTAAAGATGAGAGTGAGGTTTCGGGAACCACAACCCGTAACTACCTTGGGTTCCTATCGGCAGGGGGGGAGGCGGGCTTCAACCAACTCAACAGTGAACTGGCCACCCTCTTCTATTTCATGGGGTGTGACGAGTACAAGATGGAGAGTTTAGAAGACCCCCGTTTTATCCCTGGCAGGTGTGGCAATCTAGTTGTCAACTCAACGGTGGTGGGTGTTTTTGGAGAGGTTCATCCTGCCGTATTGGAGAAGTGGGGTATTACAGTGCCAACTGTGGCGTGTGAAATAGATCTCGACCTAGTGATGGCTAAGGGATTATAAAAGTCGCCTCAATTGCGTAGCGCCCCCCATTGGGGGCAATTGATAATGTATTGCTCTCTAAGGGGACAATCCCTTTAACGTAGAGGTAGTCAATCCGCTCTCTCACTATTAAGTCTTCCGCGTAAAGATACTCCCAAGTGGTCCCAGGGTCGCTCAATGCACTGTAGTGGGTGAGTCGCCAGGTATCAAAAAAGCCAGCTTCCCTGATAGCATCACTATTGGGCCACACCATCTGGATACGGTAGGGGTGTCCGTCTATTGTCTCGAACCAATCTTCGCTGGAGGGTTCACCAAGGGAGGCAAAGAGGAGAGTAGGCCCCTCGCCAGAGGGGAGAGTGAGAGAACTCTCTTGGGGGAGCTCTTCTAACTCTGCCCCTTGAAGTAGCCTCTGGTAGGCTCCCGGGGAGACCTCTAAGAGGGCAACGGACAACTCTGTTTGGGGGTAGGAGTAGAGGGAAATTTCTCCCTCACTATCTACATCTCCATTGAAGGAGGTCACCACCAGTTGTCGCTCTCCAAGGCGGTAGCTGAGGTTACCAAAGATCTGCTCAAGGTAGGTAAGCGCCTCTTTATCGCCAATTAGAGCCACCACATCGTAAGCCGAGGTGGTGATATTCGAGGCTATCCCGTTAAGGAGGGTTATGGTTGGCTCTTCGGGGAGGGGGATGAAGAGGGCCTTAAATATGATTAAAGGGAGCTCTTCCGTTACTTGGGGGGGATTAATTTGGGCCAGCCTTGTCTCAATGAAGGGCTCTTCAATCCCTGGGGGAATTAGAGCCTCGGCTTGCTCGTAGCGGTAGGTGATACATCCCGAAAGGGTAATTACCAAGAGAGTTAGTACAATAGCTCTTAGGGTCTTCATTATTTCCCTTTAATCTCCTCTAGATAGGCGGCAATCTCCTTACCGTGTTCTTGAGGAGAGACTTTAGGCCATTTCTTCAGCAACTTCCCCTCTTTGTCAAAAAGGTAGGTTGAGCGGATAACTCCCATCCTTGTTTGACCAAAGCTCTTCTTCTCTCCCCAGGCTCCCAAGGCCTCTAATAAAAGATGGTCGGGGTCACTTAGGAGGGTGAAGTTGAGATTGTACTTCTCTTTAAACTTTTGGTGTGAAGTAACCGAGTCGGGACTAATCCCCAAGATTAGTGCCCCTTGGGCTGTAATGGCACGGCTATTGTCTCTAAAAGAGCACGCCTCAGCGGTACACCCAGGGGTGTTGTTTCTGGGGTAGGCATAGAGGATAACATAGTGGCCTAAAAGGGAATCAAAATTGACCAAGTTATCTTGGTCATCCTTTAGTTCAATAGAAGGAATTTTATCTCCAATGTTTACCATTAATCGACCTCATCATTAAAGAGGGAGAAGAAGTTAGAGCGAGCCTCCCCCTGTTTATCAGTTGTTTTTGTGTCCGACCCCTCTTTCAAGACGAAGTGTTCACAAAAGTTGGCGACATCTTTGTAGACAACTGGCTCTTCAACCCCCTCACGACACTGGTGGTAAGCGCTAGGGTCGTAGAAGCGGCAGTTCAAACAGATCTTCAAAGAGCCCCCACAAGAGGCGCATACAGTAGCATAGCCTATTGTAGTTAAAGGGGGGATCTCAGCTTTGCAAAAGTGACAATTTGCCATACGCCTAGTGTAACAACCCCGGCAGAGAGGGGCAAGTGAAATTTGGAGCACTCTCCTAAAGGAGAAGGGGATCTAACCTGTCCCCCCTAATGAGATGGTTTGGGCTACTAGTCCGATTTAATCGTATCAGCCATCATCGTCATCATCATCGGAAAAGAATGACGCATTGTATATTTCCCTTCCATTTATTTTAAGGTAATTTGAGGATGAAGCAGGGTCAGAGGAATCAATGTTGAATTGTAAGTGATAGGTAGACGAACTAGATAGAGTAACTAGGCTTAAGACTATATCGCCTTCTATTGCCCCTATGTCATAATCACCATAATCACTTTCAATTATGGTTAAGCATAGATACCCTTTTGAAAATGTGGGTGATCCAATTAGTAAAGCCATAAATATGTAGTCCTCAAGATCTTCTTCGTCAGCCTCCTCAATTATGTAATTGATATAGTTGTAATTATTAAACTCGATTTTGAGCTTCCCTGTACCATCTTCAACACTTTCAAGAACCGTTACAGTTAGTCCTTCAACACTTGGCAAGTCAGCATCTACACCATCATCTTCAACAACATAAATGACAGGTGAAACTCCTTCATACATAACATTAATTAGAAGCATGCTGATATATACCAAGTCTCCATCTGTATATGGTTTTACATCTACTAAGTCATCAATCTCACACGATGATAGAGTTGGATGAGACTCTCACTTTTAAGACAAAGTAGTCACAAAAATTGGCGGTATTATTGTAGATAACTGGTTCTTCATTATTTTCAAAGAGCCCCACAAGAGGAACATATAGTTGCATCTCCTATTATCGTTAAAGGGGGAACCTCAGCTTTCTAAAAGTGACAATTAGCCCTATACCTAGTATGACAACCCCCGTTGCTAGTACATTAATACTTGATGCTATCGTAAATTGTGTCGGTTGATATTGCCTAATCGTGACGGTTGATGTTGAGTTTATTGGAGTATTGTGGTGGTTTATATTTGGAAGGAGGAATGGGTTGGCTTTGTTTTGAGAGGCTATTATACTAAGGCTATATATACTCAGTTAGAGGCAGAAGTGGAGCTGATTGCATCGTTATGTGTGTATGGTGACGATATTTTAGTCTTATTTTTCAAAAATGGTGGAGTTTTCCTTATGATGGCAATGATTGAGACCTATTTCTTGTGGTTCTTAGTCTACAGTTTCGTTGGGTGGGTTTTTGAGACAATTGTTTGCTCAGTTGCGCAAAAACGGTTTGTTATTAGGGGTTTCTTAAATGGTCCCTATTGTCCAATTTATGGATTTGGGGGCATCTTCAACCTCCTTCTCCTTGGTAAGATTAATAACCCCTTTTTAATATTTTTAGCCGCCTTTTTCTTAACCGGTATTTTAGAGTACATAACGTCATGGGGTTTAGAGAAACTGTTTCATGCTCGTTGGTGGGACTACTCTGATAAAAAGTTTAACATCAAGGGGCGTGTCTATTTGAAAGGTGGTTTAACCTTTGCCCTCCTTTCCCTTCTTCAGTTGAAGTTTTTACAACCCCTAGTAGCGACCTATACGGCAATGGTCTCTGCCAATATTCGCTCCTTTATAGCCCTTATATTACTTATTGGCTTTCTGGTTGACGTCGTTTATACAGTCACTAAGCTGGCTGAACTTAACCAACTGCTTAGAAACACCCCTCTACTGTTAGGTGAAACGGCTGTGAAAAAGCTCTATGAGAAGATTAATGGAAAGTACTACAAAATTAACTCCCAAATAAAACGTACAATAAAATCTTTCCCAAGGCTCAAATCGGTACACTACAACGACTTTCTTGATGAGGTGAAAGAGTACATCAGAAATAGGAAGAAAAAAGATAAAGAGAGTGATGAGGAGAGTACCCCTTAACCGATAGAGAGCCCCCCATCACTACCCCCTTAAAGGCGGAGTTTGTCACCGTAGGTGGTTAATTCCCCCTCACCATATTTCATCTTATGGGAACCAAACCCTTTGCCATCATTTTCAAAGCGAGGGATTACATGGACGTGGAGGTGGGGTACTTCTTGGCCGGCAGCTGGTCCATTGTTGACAATAATATTGGTGGCATCAGCCTCTAGTTGTTCCCTCATCTTCTTGGAGAGCTGTCTGACCACCCCCATGATGCGCTCCAACACCTCTAGGGGAGCCTCTTCGAGGGTTGCATAGGGCTCTCTCGAGATAACTAGGGCGTGCCCTTTGTTAACTGGGGCAATATCGAGGATAGCAAAGCAGAGCTCATCGCTGTAGAGCTGAACAGAGGGAATCTCCCCTTTACCAATTTTTGTAAAAAGTGTTTCCATTTCTCTCCTCCAATGGCTTTGATTGTACCATTAGGGTTAAATAGGCTCAATTACATAGGGGCTAAAGGATTGAATAAAGTGGCAGAATGTACTACTATCCGTGCGTTGCACCTAATTGGAGAGCATCTTCCCCATAACCCCTTAGGGGGAGTGAGGTGACGAAACCCCATTAGATAATTACTGAACCAGGAGGCTCTCTAAAATAACGGGTGCCATTAGTTAGATTGTGAGGAATTTATGTCAGATATTACAAAAATGAGAAACATCGGAATCAGTGCCCATATCGATTCAGGGAAAACAACCCTCTCCGAGCGTATTCTCTTCTATTCCAACCGGATTCACGCCATCCATGAAGTGCGGGGAAGAGATGGAGTTGGAGCAACTATGGATTCAATGGAGTTGGAGCGGGAGCGGGGGATAACCATCGCTTCGGCCGCTACCAACGTTAAGTGGAAGGGGTACTCGGTCAATGTCATCGACACTCCGGGACACGTTGATTTCACCATCGAGGTGGAGCGCTCATTAAGGGTATTGGATGGGGCCATCTTGGTCCTCTGTTCAGTGGGAGGGGTGCAGAGCCAGTCGATTACTGTTGACCGACAGATGAAGCGCTACAATGTTCCCCGCATAGCCTTTGTAAACAAGTGTGACCGCACCGGAGCTAACCCCTATCGGGTGAAAAATCAACTAGTCGAGAAGCTCGGCCTCAACGCTGTCTTGATGCAGATTCCCATCGGTCTCGAAGAGCACCTCGAAGGGGTGGTCGATTTAGTGAAGATGCAAGCCGTCTATTTTGATGGCCCTAGTGGCGAGACGCTACGTTATGAAGAGATTCCCCAAGAGCTCGTTGCAGAGGCCAACGCCAAGAGGGAAGAGCTCCTCGATACCGTCTCAATGGTTAGCGACGAGTTGATGGAGGCGATGCTCGAAGAGAGTGTAACTGAAGAGTTGATTAACAAGGCCGTGCGTGAGGCGACAATTGGTCTCAAGTTAGTTCCAGTCTTTATGGGATCAGCCTACCGTAACAAGGGGATTCAACCCCTCCTTGATGGTGTAGTGAGCTTCCTCCCTAACCCCTCTGAAGTGACTAACAAAGCCCTTGATTTAGATAACAATGAAGAGAGTGTCATCCTTAAAGCCGATGGAGAGCTACCAACAGTAATCTTAGGATTCAAGCTAGAAGATGGTAAGTATGGGCAACTAACTTATATCAGGATTTACCAAGGAAGTTTGAAAAGGGGCGATGAGCTGATCAATACCCGCACTCGAAAAAAACTCAAAGTGGGGCGCCTTGTGCGAATGCACGCTGACTCGATGGAAGATATAAACGAGGCCTATTGTGGTGACATTGCTGCCCTTTTTGGAGTCGATTGTGCTTCTGGGGACACTTTTTGCCACCCCTCGCTCAACTACTCCCTCACTTCAATGTATGTGCCTCGACCTGTTATTAGCTTAGCTCTCAATCCAGTTGATAAGAAATCTTCTGATAACATGGCCAAAGCCCTCAACCGCTTTACCAAAGAGGACCCCACCTTCACCACCTATGTCGACCCCGAGTCGAACCAGACAATCATCCAGGGGATGGGGGAGCTCCACTTAGAGGTCTACGTTGAGCGGATGCGTCGTGAATACAAAGCCGATGTTGAGACCGACCGACCTGAGGTGGCCTACCGTGAGGCAATCAGTCAGCGAGCCGATTTCAACTACACCCACCGTAAACAGACGGGAGGGTCGGGTCAATTTGCCCGAATTGCCGGCTACATTGAGCCCCTCCTTGCCACCGAAGAAGATAAAGACTATGAGTTTGTCAATCTAGTGAAGGGGGGTGTAATCCCCACCGACTTTATCCCTTCGTGCGACAAGGGGTTCCAGATAGCTCTACAAAAGGGGACTCAACTTGGTTTCCCCATTGTGGGCGTTAGAGCCGTTGTCAACGATGGCTCTTTCCATCCAGTCGACTCCTCTGACCAAGCTTTCCAAACAGCGGCTTTAAGTGCTTTTAGGGAGGTCTATGAACAAGCCAATCCCATCATCTTGGAGCCTATTATGAAGGTGGTGGTGGAAGGCCCGACTGAATTCCAGGGTAACATCTTTGGGAGTATAAACCAGAGAAGGGGTATTATAGTGAGCTCAACTGAAGATGGAAACACCTCAATTATTGAGGCAGAGGTCCCCTTGAGTGAGATGTTTGGCTATTCAACCCATTTACGCTCCCTCACCCAAGGGAAAGCTGAGTATACCATGGAGCTTGCCAAATACAACCGCGTCCCCACTTCAATTGCGGAGGAGTTACGGAAGAATTACCAAGAGAAGCGTAAAGCCAGATAATTATAGAACTTTGTTTTGCCCGCGCCAAAACCGTGGTATAATTGGGATAGATCACTTCTGGGAGGATGCAGAGAATGGAATTACACGAATTAAATGCATTAAGCCCTTTAAGGGCTTTTGACGAATCTCTTGGAGGCGGATTGGGTAAGGGAAACTTGGGTGTCTTAGTTAGTCGCCACGGTATTGGAAAAACTGCCTGCCTAGTCCAGTTAGCAACCGATAAGCTTTTTCATAATGAGCACATTGTCCACATCTCCTTCTCGGGAAATGTAGAGCATGTCATAAACTGGTACAAAGAGGTTTTTCGGCAAATAGCTGCCGATAAACCCCTCAAAGATGCCTCGGCCATCTACAATGAGATTTTGGCCAATCGCGTGGTGATGAACTTTAGTCAAGAGAATATCTCGATTGAGAAGGTTCTAGGGAGCTTGGAGACATTGATTCGACAAGGCTCTTTCAATGCCGATGCAGTGATGTTTGATGGCTACAAGTTGACTGTTGCCTCCGAAGAGGATGTGCGTAAGATAAAACAATTTGCCCTCGATATGCGCCTTGAGGTGTGGTTCTCAGTCTCCCCGGTCCGCTCCAATGTTGAGTTTGACGAGAACGGAGTTCCCAGTACCATCTACAAGTATGAAGACCTAATTGACGCCCTAATTGGTCTCAAGTACAACGAAGAGATCGATAAGGTAGTTATGACGCTGGTGAGACACGAAGGGATAAGCGATCCAAAACCGATGCGCGTGACCCTCGACCCCAAGACGATGATGATTAGCACTTAGAGAGGAGAACTACCACTTGGGCTACAATTGCTCCAGGGAGGAGTCCCTCGGCTGTTTTTGCTTTTACCGAGATCTGCTCAAGCCTCAAGTCCAAAGATGTGGCTAAGGATGAGCGGATCTTTTCTATATAAGGGGCTAGCTTGGGCTCCTCTAAAATAATTGTACTATCGATATTGATAACTCTATACCCCTCTATGTAGTGGAGGGTGAGCTTTAGTAGATCAAGGCTTGATGCATCTCGCCACTCTTCATCGCTGGGGGGAAAGAGGTGACCGATATCACCAGCAGCGAGGGCCCCCAAGAGGGCATCGATGAGGGCGTGGACTAAAACATCGCCATCAGAGTGGGCCTCACTTCCGTGGGAGTGGGGAATCTCAACTCCCCCAATCATAAGGGGGCGCCCCTTAACTAAGCGGTGGAGGTCCCAACCGGTTCCAGCTCTCATATCACCCCTCCATATCGTCTAAGATGGTAATTTTACGATTGGCCCGCTCTCCGGCACACACCCCAACCTTGAGGCCAAAGTCGCTAAAAATTTCGGTATCGTCAAAGTAGTATTTACCAGAGTTTATAGCTACTCGGTGGGCATAGAGTATCTCGGGGAAACGGAAAGCTTGGGGGGTTTGTATCCCAACTAGAGGGTTGCGGTCGATGTGGTCAACAATCTCCCCCTCTGAGTTAACTCTCTTAATAGCGTCGTGGAGGTAGAGGGCAGGGGCTGCCCCTCCAAAGACGGTGGCTGTCGCCAGCGTTGAGATGATTAAGGCCTCACTCACCCAAGGGCGTGCCCCATCGTGGATTAGGAGATAATCGATTGAGACTCCACTCTCTTCAATCGCCTCCAATCCCCTAAGGACCGACTCTTGGCGATTTGCCCCCCCTTCGACAAGGATGACGGGGATATCGCTAGTGTAGAGGAGGTTGTCGAGGGCTACCTCAGTCTCCTCCTTAAGACCTTCGCCATAGGTGACGACAAGGTACTTTAGTTCGGGAATTGAGAGAAAGGGGAGGGTCGCATAGTAGAGGACACTGCGGTCATCAAGGAGTTCAAACTCCTTCTTCTTGGGAGTATGGGAATCTCCCCCATTAAAACGGGTACTATTTCCAGCGGCAGTAATAATAACACCATGGGGAGGGAAAGACACTTTTAATCCTTATCTTTCTCTAATTTAGAGAAGATTATAGCTTCTAGCTCCTCTTTAGGCCTTCCCAGTGAGAGGGAAGATTCATCAATTAAAATCCTTAGGGCGCTGTCGTAAAGTTTGCGCTCTTGGACGGGGAGCTCCTTTATCTTACTGCGGTGGTAGAGGATTTGAACCACGCGTGCGATAGAGGCGATTGAGCCCTCTTGAAGAAGGTCAACATTCATCTGATAGCGGGCTTTCCAATCGACGGGAACCTGCTCCATTTTATTGGTGATTCCGTTAATTGCTTTGAGGGCCTCGGAGGGTTGAACGATGGGGCGAATCCCCAACTCCTCAGTTTTATTGATAGGGACCATCACTGTCATATCGGAGATGTCGAGGTAGATTTCGTAGTACATCGAGGTGTTGCCACGCAAAGTTTTCTCTTCAATCTTATTGATAACGCCCACCCCTTGAAGGGGGTAAACGACATGATCGCCTAGAACAAAACTACCACTATTTTTAGAAGTTGACATGGCCTCATTATACCCCAAAAAAGGGGATATAACAAGTATGGCATAATTTGTTTTATTGGGTTATATTTCCACGATGGCAAAAAAGATACGTTACAGTGGAGTGCTCCTCCATCCAACTTCGCTCCCCAATATTCACGGGATTGGAGACCTGGGTGAGGCGGGGTACAAGTTCGTCGACCTCCTCGCTGATGCCGCAGTAGGGCTGTGGCAAATCCTCCCCTTGGGACCAGTCGGTTACGGCTCATCTCCCTACGCAGCCCTCTCTGCTTTTGGGGGCAATGAGCTCTTAATAAGTCTCTCCCTCCTCAGTGACCAAGGCTATCTCCCCCTCTCCGATATCCTAATCCACCCCAACTTTAAAGGGGGGCGCGTCGATTATGGGAGGGTTGAAGAGTATAAGATGCCCCTCCTTTTTAAGGCAGCTAAAGTGTTTTTAGCCCAAGGAGAGCGTGCTGATTTCAACATCTTTTGTGAAGAGAAGGGGGAGTGGTTAGACGACTATGCCCTCTACCGCGTCCTCTCGAGCTATTACAACGATACCCGGTGGTACTCGGTTTGGGACCCTAAAATCCGCGAACGGGATGTGGCAACTTTAGCTAAGTGGCACCAAGAAAAGCGGGATGAGAT
>DUOJ01000080.1 GCA_012838895.1 Spirochaetales bacterium | reverse complement strand
CTCTAACTCTTTATAATATAAGAAAATAGATGTTGACGCCATATTTTATTAGAATTAGAATGTAGGTACATTAGATTTAAAAGGAGGGGGATATGGTCAAATTTTATCAATTATTTATAGTGGTCTCGCTGATGCTATTTGTTAGCACTTTCCTCTTTGCCCGTATCATATCGACGGCAACTATCACCCTCTACGGTTATGTTCCCCTTATTTTTGACCTACTTCTTGGAGAAGATGGGAACTATTTCTTCTATACTAATGACCCTAGTGCAACTATCTCCTCCCAAGTGATTGGCGAGATGCAGCTATTCTCCATAGTTATGCCTTAGATAGTTAACGGATGTAATTAACCTTCCACTCTCGCGATTTTAGGGGAGGTAACTCCCCTTTAACAGTGCCGATGGCGACGGCAAAGAGGGGTGAGTACCCCTCTGGAAGTTCAAACTTTTTAACTAAATCTCTCCCTTTGGGGTGTTTAAGGCCTTGGACAAAGGAGCCAATATAACAAGAACCTAAATTGAGAGCTGTGGCAGCAAGGGTCATATTTTGACAAGCATTAGCACAATCAGCAATTGAGTAGAGAGAGTCAGTTGAAGAGACAAAGATAACGGTAGGGGCGTTGTGGAAAGGGCTGAAGTTGGCTTGCCTACTGCGCTCTTGGAGCGAAGGGACCTCTGAGTCATAAAGGGCAGAAGCCGTTGCTTCAGAGATCTCTTTGAGAAACTGTTGGTCTTGGACTACTGTCAAATACCAACTCTGGCTTCCCAAGGCTGTGGCAGCTTGGAGACCGGCTGATACAATCTGATTCAACTCCTCTTCTGAGATCTGTTTAGATTCAAAGCTCCGCACCGAACGGCGGTTCATCAATACTTGTAAAGCACTATCCATTGAAAACTCCTAGCGATTATTGTCACGACCAAATATTCTCAAAAGATAGAGGAAGATGTTGATAAACGAGAGGTAGAGGGAGAGAGCTCCCATAATCGAGAGTTTTATGTAGGTATCTTCATCCATCTGGGAGGCGTAAGATTCGTTAAGTTGTTTAATTCTCTGGGTCTCCCAAGCTGTCAATCCTAAAAAGATGAAGACCCCCACAATAGAAATCAGGTAGTAGATTCCACTACTCTTAAGGAAGAAGTTAATCAGTGAGACAATAATAATCGACCAGAGCCCCATCATCAGGTAGTGAGAAATCCCATTTAGATTGCGTTTTGTGGTCATCCCGTAGAGACTCATCCCGGCAAAGGCAGCCGCGGTTGTAAAGAAGGCACGAGAGATATCGGGGCCACTATAGGCGTAAAAAATCACCGAGAGAGTAATGCCGGTCAAGGCTGAGTAGCCAATAAAGGAGGCAACAGCAGCAGTTGAACTCATTTTATCGAGGCGCGCCGAAAGGAGGGTGACAATCACCAGTTGGGCTATAACAATTAAGATTAGGGAGAAAGCACTCCCTAAAAAGAGTCTCAATAGTGAGGGGGTTGTTGCTACTAAATAGGCAACTAGACCTGTTAAAGTGAGACCGCCTGTCATCCAGATATAGACATTTTTAAGAATGTTGCGCTCACGAGTGTCAACTTGTGAGAGCATTTCAGCTCTAAAATTGCTCATAATTACTCCTGTGAATCCCTTTCTCTTCTAATTTCACACTTTTGATTCATTTCGTCAACTACACTCGGTGGCTAAGCCAGTTGCTCTTTTTGTAGAGGATAGTTGTAATTAAGAGTTCACACACATCTCCAAGGAGGATAGCAAGCCAAAGCCAAATAATGGGAGCTTTGAGAACTAGGGTCACGATCAAGGCGAAGGGGACCATAATGGCCCACTGCCCTAACAAACTAGAAATTAAGAGGGGTTGGTTCTTCCCAGCTCCGGTAAACGCAGACCCCATTCCACTCATCAAGGCACCCACTAGCATTGCTGGCACGATGATTGTCATTAAAGAGAGTCCGGCACTAGGCGGTGCCCCTCCCCCCATAAAGAGGGAGAGAATTTGAGAGGGGAAAAGGAGTATCGGTATAGCCAAGAGGCCCACGAAGATAAAGCAGTCAATCGTACTCAACTTAACGGATTGGCGGGCCCTATCGCGCTTCTCTGCCCCTAGGTTGTGGCCAATAATTATACCGCTCCCCATCATCAACCCCCAACTGGGGATCATCCCAAATGAGTATATTCTGGAGGCAATTCCAGCCACGGCGATGGCTGAAGTGCCATAGATAGCTACTAGACGTAAGAAGATAAAATTAGAGAGGTTTCTTAAGAGTTGGTTGAGACCCGCAGGGAGGCCAATGGTGATTAGTTTTTGGCTAATGCCACGATCGAGGTAGAAAAAATCTCTTACCTTAATCTTGATGGCTGCTTTCCCCCTAAGCAAGAGGATAAAGCCTATTATAAAGGCAATTGCAATTGAGAGGACGGTGGCAATGGCTGCCCCTTTTATCCCCCACCCCAAACCTTTTATATTGGTCCCAGGAATCACATCGAACATCATCAAGGGGTCAGCAATCATGTTAATAATCGCCGATATAATTAGAAGTATCATCGGGGTCTTGGCATCTCCCCCTGTCCTAAAGATGGTGTTTATCGAGTAGGAGGAGAAGAATATGGGGAGGAAAAGGACCCTAATCATCCCATACTCCATCCCATACTTAATAACTTCGGGGTCGTCAGTGAAGAACTTAAATAGTCCTTTAAGGGAGAAGCCCAATAATAGAGCTCCCCCAATGGCTAAAACAAATTTAAAGGTGATGGTTTGGGCAGCTATCTTAGCAGTACGCTCTTTTTCGTCAGCCCCATAACTTTGAGATAACATTGAGATGCTACTAGTGCCAACAATCTCGTTTAAAACGGTAACAAACCAGAAGAAAGAGCTAAAAAGAGTAGCAGCGGCAATCGCTGAGGGATTGATAAACCCAATCCAGATCATATCGACAATGTCGTAAACAGTTTGCAGGAGAGAGCCAACCATCGTTGGAAAGGCGAGCCTAAAGATATGCGAGTTGATAGAACCTGTTGTGAGGTCATTAATTTTTGTATTAGACATTGGCCCACTTTATCACACTCTCTTCTATTTTCACAATATAGGTCCCGTGTTATAATCTCCCTTGTGAATAAGAAAGTCGTTTTTCTGCTCCTTGTTGTAGTATCCCTTATAGGGTGTACCACAACTGGTGAATTAACCTACAGTGACGAAGATTTAGCCCTAGGGGAGGAGGCCGTCGTTAAGGTGGCCCAAATGGTACTTATTTCAGCCGTTGAGAGCTTACCAGCCCAGTTTGTCCTCACACCGGTCAACGCTTTGCCAACTAACTTTGAACCCCTTTTAGTGGCTCAAAATGAGGTGCCAGGTCTTAAGAGGCTCCTTGAAGAGTATCTGGAGGCGATGCGGGAAGATGTTTTAGAAATTGTAGAAAAAATACCCCACCAATTTGAAGTAATGCTTCTCTATAAAATGAAGGTTGAAAACCCCTACACCCTCATCAAAGGTAACAACGATGCTGTCACGCGTTACTTTGCTTCAAATTACTCTCTTGAGAGCGAGAGATGGTTAACCGAACAGATCAATGGTGGGCAAAGGGGAATAGCTGCCTGGAACAAGCTTGTGCGCACCTACAACAACTACCTTCAAGGGAAGGGACGCCTCACCAAGAGTGAAGTTGCCCTTTTAGAGGGGAGTCCAACACAAGAGATTACCATCGCCATTATTCGCCATCTAGTTGAAGCAATGGCGCGCCAAGAGGCCCTCATTCGTTCCCTAGCCCCCACCTACGAGGACCCTCTAATTCTCCTCTTTAGCCGTTAAACTATTTCCCTTATTGTAGTATAATCAAGCCATGAATCTTTTTGAGAACTCACAAGGGAGTAGTCACCACCCATTAGCTTATAGAATGCGTCCTCGAACCTTGGATGAATATGTGGGGCAAGACCACATCGTGGGGCAAGGGCGCCTATTGCGCCGTGCTATCCAAGCTGACCAGCTCTCTTCAATTATTTTATATGGGCCACCAGGGACTGGCAAGACTACCCTCGCCCGAGTAATTGCCAACACTACCGAGAGCCATTTTTCAACTATTAACGCGGTCCTTTCCGGAGTTAAAGAGTTGCGCTACGAGATAGAGGAGGCCTCAAGGCGCCTCTCCCTCTACTCTAAGCGTACCATCCTCTTTATAGACGAAGTTCACCGCTGGAATAAGAGTCAGCAAGATGCCCTGCTCCCTTGGGTAGAGAATGGGACTTTCATCCTAATTGGTGCGACTACAGAAAACCCCTACTTTGAGGTAAACTCGGCCCTTGTAAGTCGCTCCCGTATTTTCCAACTCACCTCTTTAACGAGTGATGACTTATTGAAGATTGCCGAAGCAACCCTCAAAGACAAAGAGCGTGGTTATGGGCAATGGAGAGTCTCTTTTGAGAAGGGGGCCCTTGAACACATCGTCGATATTGCCAATGGGGATGCCCGCTCCCTCTTAAATGCCTTAGAACTAGCCGTTGAAACTAGTCCTGAGAAGTTTCCCCCACCTCCGGGAGAGAAGATATTTATAACCCAAGAGGCGGCTGAAGAATCAATTCAACGCAAGGTGGTCCTCTACGACAAAGAGGGGGATTACCACTTTGATGTGATAAGTGCCTTCATTAAGTCAATAAGAGGTAGTGACAGCGATGCCACCCTCTATTGGTTGGCTAAAATGGTACGCTCGGGGGAAGACCCCAAGTATATCTTCAGGCGGATGCTAATCAGTGCTGCTGAAGATATTGGTTTAGCCGACCCCAATGCAATTAATGTAGTGGCCTCCAGTGCCACTGCTTTTGATCGGGTGGGTCTGCCGGAGGGGAGCTTCCACCTCACCCTAGCAGCTCTCTATTTGGCTTCTGCCCCTAAGAGTAACTCAACGCTCGCCTTCTACGATGCCCTCAAAGCCATTGAGGAGGAGAGTGCCTCAGAGGTACCCAATCACCTCAAAGATGCCTCTCGTGATAAAAAGGGGTTTGGCCACGGAGAGGGGTATCTCTACCCCCACGCCTACCAAAACCACTGGGTCGCCCAGCAATACCTCCCCACTCCTCTTCAAGGGAAGGTCTTTTACAACCCAACAGAGATGGGGTATGAGGGGAAGATTAGAGAGGAGGTGATAGAGCGGCGCGAAGCGCAACTTGAGGTCTCAGCTGAGGACCCCTTTGTAGGGAACCTCACCTACTCTCCCGACGATAACTTGCGTGATATGTGGGTTGAGCGATCAAGCAGAGATCTTAGTTCTTTCTTAATTCTGCTTAAAAATAGTCTCTACTCAAAGATAAAAATAGAGCGCCACTCCAAGGTGGCTGTTCTCAACGGAGGCCATGGTCTTTTAGTCTGGGAGGCTCTAAGGAGAGCCCCTGAGGGGTTAGTCGTTGCCACTACAACCAACCAGGAGCACTTCCACCATATGGAGCACTATAGCCAAACTCTCCCCTCTCTTGAGCGTCCTCAAGTGAGACTTCTTAAAGAGGACTCCTACACTAAAGAACTAAAAGAACTTATCCCCTTTGAGGCTGTTATAGGAAGGAACCTCTTCTCCCGCTTGGATGAGTCTAAGGAGTTAGCCCAAGAGTTGTATCAACTCTTAAAGGGGGGAGGAGTACTAGCTTTAGCTGAAGTTATCCCCTCAGCTGGGTCCCGTCTCTCCCATCTTATAAAGGATGGAGAAATTAAAGAGAGTCTCCAATATGGAGAAAAGCTCCTCTACTCTAAAGAGGGTCCCTCTCTCACTAACTGGGAAACTCAAGACTTAACAGCCCTTTTGGAAGCTAACAACTTTGAGGTTGAACTCTCAACTATGCAAGGGGCTGAAGAGCGCCTTTTTACCAAGGAGTTACTAACATCTTGGATAACAAACTCTTATCAACCAATTTGGGGCGACAAAATTGATTCAAAAAAAGTAATCACTTCCCTAGTCGCTACATTAGCTAATAAAAGACTCCCCTGGCACCAAGTGGTGGCGATAGTCACCGCTAGAAAGAGAAGCTCCTATTGACAAAAGTGGGTGAATCGGTCAAATTGTCTTGCGTTGGTCTGTGCTACTAAACACATTATGGTGGATGTAGTTCAATGGTAGAGCACCAGATTGTGGTTCTGGTTGTTGCGGGTTCGAGCCCCGTCATCCACCCTATTTATGAGTTGCTTAAGCGTTCGTAGCTCAGCTGGATAGAGTGGCGGACTTCGAATCCGTAGGTCGCAGGTTCGAATCCTGCCGGACGCGTCGTTTTTTTTATTTTGGGCTACTAGCTCAGTAGGTAGAGCAGCAGACTCTTAATCTGCGGGTCAAAGGTTCGAATCCTTTGTAGCTCACAAATTATTAACCACTGCGAGAGTGGTGGAACTGGCAGACACGCTAGACTTAGGATCTAGTACCTTCGGTGTGAGGGTTCAAATCCCTCCTCTCGCACTTGACCAGCTGGTTACAAACCGCTAGTATTCTGTTGATTACTGCGAGAGTAGCTCAGTGGTAGAGCTCCACCTTGCCAAGGTGGACGTCGCGGGTTCGAATCCCGTCTCTCGCTTAAGGCAACTATTTCTACTATATAGATTTAGTTGCCTTATTTTTTCAGACAATCTACCTAAAAATCAGTAAAGGGTATGCAAAAGGGTATGCAATAGCTATATGAGCGGCGAGTTAAATGGAGTAGAGAAGAGTATGGACTACTATCTCACTAAAAGGAAAAAGACCACCCGTTCTTATTTTTATGTCAATTTTACCGACCCTGAAGATCCACGAAAGGTTCGGCTATCTACTAGTGTCGAGCTGCTCCGTAGAAAATATGGAGATAGATCTAAGATGCCAGTCACCCGGGAGAAAGAGGCTTATTTCATTGTTGAAAGAGCCATCTCAGAAGGATTAATTAATCTTGACCGAGAGATAATATTTTTTGCTGACTTTGTAAAAGAATTTTGGGATTTCGATAACTCTCTATATATACGGAGGCGTAATCAAAAATCACCCAACAGCATAGGGAAAGATTATGCCAATTTGATGTTTGGCAACTTTGTCCGTCACGCAATCCCCCACCTTCCAGAAAACTTAAAAATTAATGAAGTAACAGCTATTCACATTGAAAATGTTGTCGACCAACTTCTTGATGCTAACACTTTGTCTAATGCTACTATTCAAAAAGTAGTTCAAAGTATGTCTGTGCCATTAAAGGAAGCAACTCGCAAGAAGATGATTGCCCATAATCCAATGGATGGAGTTGAGCCTTTAAGCAACACTCCTAAAGAACGTGGTATCTACACCATTGAAGAATTGCTTAAAGTAATGGAGTACCTTTATAAGAAGGGGACAGTTGGCGTAACTGAGATGAGGCCCGTTAGGGGCCCGGACAAAACAGTGGTTGAAAAGCCCTACGAAGTTAAAACCGACTTAAAACCATACTTAGCAGTTGCCCTAGCTTCATATACCGGTATGAGAGCTGGAGAGATAAGAGCATTAAGTACTGATCAGATACAAATCATTGACGACAAGTATGGAATCATTAATGTAGACAGAGCGTATAACTATTATGCAGGATTAAAGTCAACAAAAGGGAAAAGAAGCAGGAGAGTTCCCCTACCCCGCCACCTTTGTGATGCTTTACTTAAAGAAGCTTCTATAAACCCATATGAAGGCAGTACTCTAGTTTTCTGGAACAAAAAATCTGAGATAAATCCAATTTCACCTAATTATATTCTAAACCAATTCTACATAGCCCTAGAAGCAATTGGAGTAACAGAACAACAACGAAAAGAACGCAACGTTGACTTTCACTCTTTACGCCATACCTTCAATTCTTTTCTGCGCGGAAAAGTCAATGAGAAGATGCTCAGGTCAATAGTAGGACACGAAAGCATTACAATGACCGACAGATATACGCATGAGACTGATAATGAACTGATAGAGGTCGGAAGAACCGTTCTGTCTATCTTCTCTGATGAAGATTTAAGGTGAGTGGAAGGAGAACATCATGAATGGAGTAATATACAATCAGATTTTGGATACTATCGAATCACAAATGAGCTCACTTTATGACTATGCATTAAGCATTCTTGAAGATTCCATGGGACAATTAAAAGTAGAGACAAAAATTTTGGTTTTAGTTAAAATCAAATTATTGCAAAAATATATTGAAATTTTATATGACGATGATTCCAACAACTTCTTCAAAGATGTCGAGCTAATCAATAAAAACACAAGTAATTTGTATTTAGAAATTCTTGAAGAACTCTTTGAGTCACAGGGAAAATATAATCAAGAAACTTTCAATCAGTTGTGGGATAGAATTTTATCGATAAATAAAGTAGATGAACGTAGCCATTATTTTTATGCAAAGATTAAAGCCTTTGCAATTTGGAAATCACTGGATGAAGTTTATACTTTCGGAGATGCTTTCATTGCTGAAGAGTATCACATAAAACCCGACCAAATCGTTGACGAACTCCCCATTGCTACCTGTCATAACGAGAGACTTGATACACTTCATAAGATACTTCAAAGTATTTTTCTGCCTCCAGTATCTCATACTTGGGAGGATTCACTTGAACCTGCTGATTTTCTTCTCACCATAAGAAAACCATTACAGACACAGGAAGCTAAACTAAATGAAACTGTAAGCTGGAATATAGAAGACCTAACTTTATCTGATTTGTGGCAACATCATAGAGTTGGCTCCACGCTCTCATTTCCATCATTGATACGTGGCCTTAACAATAACTGGATTCACAGAGAGGTTGCTGGCGCACTTACAAAGTTGTATTGGGGCTTTACCAGGATAATACCAGCGAATCGCCTAGGACATAAATTGGATACTCAACATAAGGAGAATATCAGTACAATTAGTGAAACCATTAAAGAAGCCCTAAAAGACCCTCTGGAGAGTATTAACAAGAATATTGAGGCCGTTGCCGAAAATTTTAGTCAAGAAATTAATAATGAACCTTCAACCTTGTGGGAACAGGTGGGCCTTAAAGCAAAGGTAATGTCCCCCATACCAGAATTAAAGGGTGTATACA
The DNA here is from genome assembly GCA_012838895.1 of Spirochaetales bacterium. GTDB lineage: Bacteria > Spirochaetota > Spirochaetia > Sphaerochaetales > Sphaerochaetaceae > DUOJ01. The sequence continues at coordinate 5,895 of DUOJ01000080.1, read as the reverse complement.
AAAACAATTACAGGACGATGGAAAAATTCCATGTTGAACTACGTCTAGCGTTAATCAATTATCTTGAAGAAAAAGGTATGCCATCTGAAGAAGCTTATGACAAATTCTTTTTATATTATCCAAGCTCCGAGGAGCTCGCAAGAAAAGTATATAGAACATATGAAAAACCGTACAAAGAAAGTTCGTGGGCAGCCACCCGGCGTTTTAAAATGAGGGATGAAAAATAATAACCCCTCATATATTTAAAACCTTTTTCCCTTAAAGCTTTCTCTTCATGTATAAGCTGCTACACCTTTCAGCAATCAATATATTTTACACTAATGAAGACGAACTCCTAACCTCCTAGTGCGAGCCATCACTAAACCCAAATATTAGCCTTCTACTATGCCCAACGCTTTTGAACCTATGGTGGTAAACACCTGCGCAGACATATTCTAATCATTTAGACCGTAGCTCAAGGCTTTGAGTGGGGAAAGCTACTAGAAAACCCGGAATTCTAAAAATTTATAAAAAAAACATAAATTTTATCTAATCAGAAGCGCTTTAATCTATTCTACCATTCACCCATCACAGTTGGCTTGAGCGATTGCTCAAAGACCAGGAGGCACAAATGACAAGGTGGAATGTAGCACTATCTCAAAAGAATATCGGGCTAAGGAGGCATTGAATGGATAATATGACAAATCATTTCATGACGGTAAACGAAGTTGCTCAACTACTTAGAGTGGCTGAGAAGACGGTAAGAAAATATATTTTCGAGAGGTCTATCCCTTATTTTAAAATCGGTGGCCATGTACGATTCGACCAGCAAAAGATCCTTGATTGGATTCAAGAACGGGAGATGCCTACTTATGCTGAGATCAAAAGTGGAAGCAGGAGAAGAAGATAAAATGAGTGTAACCATTACTCTCTCCCCTACCCATAATTTAGTTCAGGCTTATCTGAGTAGCAAATTTGGGACAGAAAACATAACTGCCGACCGTGCGTACTTTGTCCCGGATCTTATTAAGGCGATTCTCGAGGTATTAGCAAAACGTTCTCAACCCACTAATGCTATTTCACCAAGTAATGATTTTTTTGCCAGGCTAAGCCTAGAACTTAATTTAGATAGATCTGAAGGAGGAAAATTTGAGGAAAATCAAACAACTTTATTTTCAACATGATGTCGTGGCCAGTAGAGATGAGAAAATACTCTTAATGCGCTCTAGATACGGAGCCCGTGGATATGGTCTGTTTTGGTTAATTATAGAGCACCTGTTTATAAGTGGAGGCCAAGCTACTCTTGATTACAAATTAATCTCCATGGCTATCGGGGAAGACCGAAGAACGGTAACTAGCTTCCTAAATGATTGCATAGATGTTTTCAAACTATTCGCTTCAGATGGTCAAATCTTTTGGTCTGAAAGGCTAAACCGTGACCTAGATCAAATTGTTTCAAAATCAATTGCTAGAAGCAACGCTGCTAAGAAACGACATAATAAAAATAAAAGTAATTCTAATTCATACGATAATTTACCAGACAATGGTAGCGTAGAAGATGAATGCAATTGTGATGCAAATGCAGAATCTTTGCATAACACAAACTCTGCTATAGATAATATAAGAGAAGATGAGATTACATCATCTAAAAACAAACCCAAAAAACAACCAGCCCGAAAGCTTCCCTTTGGAACATTCAACAACGTTCTTCTCACAGAAGAGGAAGTTAAGAAATCTATAGAAAAGTATGGCGAGAATATCCATAGCTTGTCCGTAGAAATACTATCTTCTTACAAAGAATCAAATGGTAAGAAATATAAATCAGACTATGCAGCAATGAAAAACTGGGTCTATGAAAGGGCTTTGAAAGAATCTCCTAAATCAACTAAAGATGATGATTTTGTGCCAAATCTTGAACCGTTGCCATTTGAATTGGAGACAGGAGGTAGCAATTGACATTAGAACGTTACTTTTTGGGACAATGCCTATGGGACACATCAATACCAATAAATACAAAGGTTAAGCCTGAGGACTTTGAGACCTCTTACGCTCGCGATATTTTTATCGCTATGCTTCAGCTCATTAATGAGGGCAAAGTAATTGATGAAGCAACTTTGTCTGAGCATACTAAGCTCCCTTTAAGTCATTTCCTCAAACTTAAAGATCTAAACATTATTAGATTCACCTGGAAGAGTACCGAGAAACAAATCATTAAATTAGCTCAAATTCGTAAAATTAGAATGGGAGCCAAGCGCATATTTGAATCAAACCTAGATGATCCTCAAACTCTAATTTCTGAGATGCATGATATCATAGAGGCCGTTAATATCAGTGACGAAAATTACTCAATAAGAACTATTGATGAATCTATGCATCAAACCATGACTACATTGAGAGAACGTCACAGGTCACCAAATAAATTAGTAGGTATCACATCAGGAATCGAAAGATTAGACCACCAGCTTGGAGGGTTCCAAAAAAGACAGCTTTATGTAATTGGTGCTCGCCCCAGCCAAGGGAAAACTGCCTTACTCCTGAACTTTATAAAAAACTGTAATTGCCCCTGTGGAATAATTTCAGCGGAGAGTGCTATTGAGGAGCTTAACATACGCCTTTTGGCTATGGATTCAAAACATGATGCTCAAGGGATAGTAAGGGGTAATTATGAAGAATCTGTCGCATCACGATTAGAGCATAGTGCTTTTACTCTTTCTAATAAGCCACCTATCGTTTGTTATGACGAGCCAATGATGAGCATAGACACTGCCATTAGAAAAGCCCGAGCAATGAAAAAATCCTACAACATTGAGATTCTTTTTGTTGATTACCTTCAAATACTTGGCCCTAGCAATAGCTATACAAAGCGAGAACTAAGAGAACAGGTTGCTTATGTTTCAAGTAGCTTAAAGCAACTGGCACGCTCTCTAGATATCCCTGTAGTCGCTGCAGCGCAATTAAGGAGAAATGCTGAAGGCTTACGCCCTCAGTTAAATGATTTTTCAGATAGTACACAAATTGAGAGAGATGCTGATGTATGTCTCTTCATTTATCATAGAAAAGTAGAAAATAAAGACCCAGAATCTTGGCTATTAATATCAAAGAACAGAAATGGTAGCTGCCGAGATGTACCGGTCCATTTCAAACCAGAACACCTTTTATTTACCGACAGAGAGTTATCTGCTCAAAATGATAACACTACCCTCTCGTAAAATGATAAACAAAGATAGGAGAAATCAAAATGGGAACTAAACAAATTAGCAAATCAATTTCTGAGCAAGCTCAATCTCTTTCAAAGTTATCTTCTGAGATTACGAAGAAAGCAAAAGCGTTTCTGGAGACTTTAGATCCACAGGATTGGACAATGGAGACATTCATTGAAAGTATGACACTAGCAACTACCTTGAGTCATCTGGCTCATCAAAACTACAGCCTAATCAAAGATATCGAGGGGCATTAGTGAACTCTAACACAACTGAAGCATCGTGGGACAGGCGCAAAGGGGAATCTGCAAAGGCTTACGCAGCCTTTTGTGCTTACCGTGATTATGGCATTAATAGATCTCTAACAAAGGTTATACAAAGGTACAACGGAAAGTACGGTAGCAGAACTCTATTAGCTAAATGGTCTACCCTGCATGATTGGGTAAGGCGCTGCTATGAGTATGATGTATTTATGGAAAAAGAGCGGAGGAGGGAGCTTAATTCATATTACATCAAAATGCTCAAGCGACACGCAGAACAAGCAAAGCTTATCCAAGAGAAGGCTCTAAAGGCTCTCCAGAAAGTAGATCCAGAAACCCTAACTAATCAGGAGCTTCTTAAATACCTAGAGATAGGAATGAAAATAGAGAGGGAAACACTATGCCTCCCAATTGAGATTGATAACCCTCAAGAGAGCAACAATAATTTTACGGAGGCTAAAATATCCAAAGAAATTATGGAAAAAACCGAAGCACTTTTAAACCTCAGAAAAGAGTAACTTATCTTAACCTTCCAAACCTTTATGTTCATCTGGCCAAAGAAACAATAAAAAAAGAAGCTAAGTAATGAACCACTTCAAGACACCCACTTAAGGATTGCATACGGCGTTAAAAAACGGTCGACAGGGCGGTATTAAACGGCCACGGGAGGAGGGTGGCGGCCAGCTATACCAGCCGCCGAAATGGATTAACTATAGTTCCCTGTCCTTATTTCTAACTACAAAACCTCTTTGCTTATGAAAATCTGATGAGGGACTTTCAGGTCCATCAGCTTGTAGATGTCATTCGCCTTCTTTACCGATTCCTGGGTCAGCAGATAATCATCAAATACCTTGCACTTGTGGTTCCTCAGGTTGGTGAATACATCGATTGGGGAATAGGGGGTTCCCTTTATCTGCTTCTGGAGCAACTTTACGATGACTGCAGCAATAAAACTCAGCATCAGATGTCCCCTGAGCGTCTCCTCAGTCTGTACCCTGAGCGGAAGCATGTTGGTGTAGTTCTTGCAGATGTCGAAGACCTGCTCTATCTGCTGGCGGGTGTAGTAGGTGCACAGGATCTTCTCCTTGGCGATGGGCCGTGAGGAGACAAGGGCAAAGATGCCATGCTTGTTCATCGCATCATAGACAGCCTGGCTCTTCATCCCGGTTTTCTCAGCCTTGCTGAAGAGCTTCGAGTTCTCGATGCTCTTCATCGCCAGGTCCTGACAGAGATAGACATACGCCCTGTGGCCTTTACCTATCTCACAGTCAATCCTCTTGATGTAGGCATACCTAGAGTTATAGGAGACAAGGTTTTCCTTTGCTTCCAGTGTAGGCAGATACTCTTTTAGCGCATTTTTATAGATTAGGTTGTTAGACTTCAACCTGGACAGGAAAGAAATCCCGTTCTCGAACAGCTCCTCTATGTTCTCCTTGGAGAGGTACCCTGCATCAAGAATTGCAAACTTAGTATTAATTCCGTTCGCCTTCAGCTCAAGGATGGTCTTTATGAGAGTGGTAACGTCAATGACGTTTCCGGGACAGTAGCGCATGAATAGGGGAAGCTCAGTCTCCTGCTGTAGAACATAGATGAGCCTCATCTCGTTACTGATGTTCCCATTATGATTACTGATAGCAGTAAGGGGAAAATGGATGCTGTTGGGCAGGCCTGTGCTGTCGATAAGGATATTGGTCCCCTCTTCCTTCGTGGCAAGGATCTTCGTGTATTCTTTGAAGAAGTCCCGATAGACACTCTCATCCCCTATGTAGCCCAGCATATCGCTGATTCTCTGGCTGTCGAGATTGGCATCAGGATAGAGGATCCTCACATAGTTGCCATCCCACCAGTCATGGGCATGACAATTGGCGAGGTTGCACAGGACATAGTACTGGGCCATGGCCCAGACCGTATCGGGATTCCCATAGCTAAGGGCCCTGATAGACGGCTCAAGGCCATTCTTACGGATGAAGGCATCAAGGAAGTAGGAGTCTCCAAAGTCAAGGATGAGCCTTTCCTTAGCATCCTTCCTGAATATCTTGGGGACATAGGAAGGGTCGACCTTGCCATATGTGTCGGTCTTAACATCATAAGTGAAGATTCCCCTCTCCCTGTTGCGGTAGATTCCCTTCTTCTCATCAAGGACCCTTCCCAGACTCTTCTGAGTGCTTATCACCTTGTTACCTTCTCTTTTGGAAGAGCAGATCTTGGCGTATTTCACCCCATTCTTAATGTCATACCCAAGGTACATAGTGTTCAATGCCTCCCGTGTAGTTAGAACTAGTTTCTAACTACATACTAGCATGGAACACAGCATCTCACAAGATATTTCGTAAGCGCTCTATAAATTGGTATTAATCCTTTTACTCTCCGTTGTTAGACTGGTCATAGTCTAAGTTTAGGGAGGAATAACCTATGGGCGACAGGACATATGAAGTGAGCGAGAAACTGAATCATCT
>DUOJ01000079.1 GCA_012838895.1 Spirochaetales bacterium | reverse complement strand
TGGGGGTATAGCTCAGTTGGCTAGAGCGATTGGTTCGCAATCAATAGGTCAGGGGTTCGAATCCCCTTACCTCCATAACACTCACGAGCCGCACTGAGGGCTACTTTGTAACTCACAACAACCACTACCAATGCCACCAAGATTACAATTAGAGCCGTCACAACTACACTAAATCTAAGCCAAAGGGCAAAGATAAGAGCCACTCCCACATAAAGAAGAAGAACCCCAAAAGAGATTCCAATCCCCATTAATCCATTCATATTTTGTTTCACCGCCTGCTGGGGTGTTTGCCAATTAGAACGGGGACGCCTAAAGTCAATCGCCAACCCGATAAGAGAGTCGGTTGTAATTGAGATAAAGGAGAGGGGGAGCATCCAAAGAAGGTGGGCAAAGTTGATCTTAAACATGAAGATAGCTGCCAAAGAGTAGATGATATTGGTTGAGAAAAAGTAGAGAAGATGGACTATTACCTTAGCCTTCAAGTGGCGCTCTGTCTCAATGGGGAGAGTTCTCATCAACTCAATTTGACGCCCCTCCCGTGAGACACTCGTTGAACTCATTAAGCTAAACCCTCCCAATAAAAGAAGGATACCACTAATAATCAGGGGGAGTTGTTGCATACCCCCTAGAGAGCCAAAGAGGGTGGCAAACTCTTTGAGAGTTCCCGTTAGGAAGTAGACAAAGATGAGGATGAAGGGGATGAAAGCCTCTCCATACAACTCTAGGATGAAAGCTGAGTTGGAATGGATAACTGCCAGCTCTTTCTTTAAGAGGGGAAAGCCCCTTTTGACTTCCCGTTTGCGCCGTTTAGGGACAATCCCCTCCCCCTCTAGCGCTTTTTGAGCCACTTTTACGAAGGTACGGTTCCCCACGTAGAGGGCAACTCCACTGAGAGCCAAAGAGCTCAAGAGGGCTAAAATAGCATACCCAAACCCTCCCTTAAGGGCTGAACGGCGGACCCACTCAACCGGGAAGAGCCACTTGGAAGCCCTCCCCATTACAAGGGAGAAAGAGGAGCCCAGCGCCTCAAGAGAGCTCTTGTCGAGAGAGCCGGTGGTGAACCGATTAGCGACCCCTTGAATCCCCAAGATGATAATCATCAAGAAGAAGGTGGCAAAGATCTCCCCTCTTAGCCTCCTTTTGCCCCTCTTAAGGGAGAGGAAGATCAACTGCGAGATAGTGGCAGAGAGGACAATAGGGAGAAGCGAACCCACAGCTCCCAATAAAAGAGGAGCCAATGAGAAGCCATTGAAGTAGTAGTGGACCCCTAACCCCGGGAGGAAGAAGAGGAGGTAGAAGTAGATATTGTGCTTATAATGGCGCAAAACCCGCGAGGCATAAAGCTCAGTAGGGTCTATTGGAAGGGGCATTAAAAGAAGGAGCTCCTTGCCCCTGAATATTGTCCCTCCAGCCCCTAAAAGGCTAAAGATGAAGGGGATTAAGAAGGCGAGGAAGGAGGCAAAGAAGATAGAAGCCCCCTTAAAGTTGCCCATCTGCCCCATCACCTCCAATTGGAGGTAGTTAATCACCATGATAAAAAGAAAAGAGGAGGCGACAGCCAAGATAAGGAGGGCACTTAAGATTACTTTGAAGACCTTCTTAATTTTGAGACGCGAGAAGGAGAACTGCTGCCCCCAGAAACTCCCCCCCATCTTCGATAAAAGGAGAACGCGCCTACTCCTCATTGGTTAGCTCCAAGAAGAGTTGTTCAAGAGTCTCATCCTGACGACTGCGAAGCTCACTAAAGCTTCCACTGGCTAAAAGTTTCCCCCTGTTTATAATCCCCACTTTGTCACAAATCCTCTCAGCTACTTCCATCACGTGGGTTGAGAAGAAGACGGTCCCTCCCCCATCACAAAACTGGCGTAGCGCCTCTTTAAGATTGAAGGCAGCCTTGGGGTCGAGCCCCACCATCGGCTCATCGAGGACAAGCACCTTGGGGTTGTGGCTAAAGGCACTCACAATCCCCAGCTTCTGCTTCATCCCCCTAGAGTAGGAGGCGATAGGGTCACCTAGAGCTCCACTTAGCTCAAAGAGGGAGGCCCACTTCTCACTCGCTTCAACAGGGGCGTCAAAGATGTCACAGATGAAATTGAGATGCTCTTGGCCACTCATCTTCTCATAGAAGTTGGGCTCGTCAGGGACATACCCAATAATCTTCTTCGTCTCGAGAGAATGGGCGAAGGTGTCGACTCCATCGATAAGAATTGTCCCCGAATCTTGGACAATCTTCCCCACCATTATGTTGATGGTGGTACTCTTTCCAGCCCCATTAGGCCCTAAGAAGCCGTAGATCTCTCCACTTTTTATATGGAGGGAGAGGTCTGCAACAGCTGCCCTTTTAGTGGGGTCGTAACTTTTAGTAAGGTTATTAATGTTTATCATAAGCCTAGAACCAGTGTAACGGTACCAAAGTAGATAAACAACCCGGTAATGTCAACAATCGTCGTTAAAGCCGGCGATGCTACGAGAGCTGGGTCAAGTTTTAGAGCCGCCACCCCCATTGGTAAAACAGCCCCCACAATGGTTGCCGATATTACTTGCAAAGAGAGCGCTAGCGCAATTGCAAACCCCACTTTAGCAAGTGACATCGCCTCGGGGACAGCCCCAGGAGAGGAGAGAAAGAGGACCCTCATAAAAGCTAACCCCCCTAAGACAAGTGAGAGGAAGAATGCAACGCGTACCTCTTTCCAAATAACCTTCAAGATATGTTTAGGGGAGATCTCTTTGAGGGCCAACGAGCGGACAATTACAGTTGCGGTCTGACTCCCGGTATTACCACCAGTATCGATCAACATCGGCATGTAGAAGGTTAAGATTATGAGGCCCGTCAAAGTCGACTCATAGCGTTGTAAAATCCCCCCCGAAACTAAGCCCAAAGCAGCCAAGATTACCAACCACACAACCCTCTTCTTAAAGTGGCTCCAGATAGAGGTCTTGAGGTAAACTGTGTCGTCGTGCTTACCAACAATGGCCATGAAACGCTCCATGTCGGCTGTGCGCTCCTCTTCAATGACGTCTAAGGCATCATCGTGGGTGATGCTCCCTAAGAGGCGCCCATCTTCATCGACTACCGGCAGTGCTACGAGGTCGTAACGGGCCATCATGTAGACCGCCTCCTCTTGGTCAGCTTCAACTGGGATTGAGACAACCGGCGTCCTCATAACCTCCGTCAGTTTCTTCTCGGGGTTGGTTAAGATGAGGTCGGTTATAGGGAGGGTCCCAACTAGGCGTCGCTGAGAGTCGGTTACGTAGATCCGGTAGACCGCCTCCTTATCGGTACGCTCCAGCCTAATCCTCTCTAAAACCTGCTTTATAGAGAGGTGTTGAGGGTAGGCAATATAGTCGGTGTTCATAACCGACCCAGCTGACCCTTCGGGGTAAGAGGCGAGCTTAATCAAATCTTCCCTCTCTTTCAGGGCCAGCTCAGGAAGGACTGCATCGTACTGCTCTTCACTTAAGACGTTGAAGAAGTCGGCTTGGTCGTCGGGTGAGAGGCTCCTAAGGAGAGCTACCAACTCTTTGGTCCCCAATAGTTGGGCAATTTCAGCCTGTTCATTAAAACTGAATTCGATAAAGATATCGGCAATGCGCTGCCTTGGAAATCTAAATAAGATTGAGATAATTGTCTCTTCGCTAAAGTTAGATAATATTTCGGCTATTTCGGTGTGGTGGAGTGGCTCGAGGAGGGTAAAAACCTCATCCTCTCTCCCCTCTCTCAAAAGCTGTGTGATTGTTGAGATATTGTGTTCTTTTTGCATAAGACAGTCCTTCTAGCCATGCCCCAGGAGCTGTCGCTGCAATCGTTCACTCTATTGCAAAAAGCTACTCCTGAACCGTGCTATTTTTGAGTTTGAGAATCTACTCGGAGGATACCCAGGATCTTCCATAACACCTTCCTTTCAGAGTTTCTTTAAATTAACACTACATCAATTTGGTCAAAGCGTACAGACTTTTAGGTAAATTTAGTCGACTAAATTGAACTAAGTATAAAAAGAGGCGAAGAGAATAATTAATATAGTTGAGACAACTGTCTCCAACGAAAGGGTGTTGTCAACATAGTCAAGATTCTTCTTATCACCTTGGTCCATGAAGATCGAAATTACAAAGGGGGGTGGAGTGAGGAGCATAACAGTAGCTGCTAAACGATACATCGGGTCCATCTTTAAAAGGCGGGTAATAACGAGCGAATTTAAGAGGAGAAGAAAGATAATTGAGGCCACCTTGCGCACTAAAATTGTCTTGAGTGAATCTATTAGACTCCCCCTCTCAAAGTAGATTCCATACCCAATGGTGATCGCTATTAGGGGGACAGTGAGAGAGCTCACCATAACCAACAACTCTTCAACGAGGGTAAAGAAGGGGTTAGCTGAAAAACTCCCCTTTAAAATACCCGCCACCAAACCAGCAACAATGGCAATAATAACGGGGCTGGTGACAAACTGTTTAAGGAGAGAAAGAGGGTTACTCGCTCCACCCCGCTCTTTAATTAGGAGGGTCATCAAGACAAAGAAGACAAAGAGGACCTGCCCCAGATCGACTAAGGCAATCTTCCCCAAGTGGTCACTCCCGTAGAGGGCTAAGAAGAGGGCATACCCCAACATTCCCATCTCAAAACCCCCCATCATGAGGGAGAAGTAGGGGCTATCAACTCTCAAAATCTTCCCAAAGAGACGCCCAATAACGACCATGAGGCCACAAATTAGGAAGATAATAACTACTAGAAGGAGATACTTAGCCTCAATCTCAATTGAGAAAAAAGCCTGAAATAGAAGAGCCGGTAAAGCAATATTGGAGACAAGCTTCTTCATCTCAGCTACAGCAACTGGGGAGAAGAAGCTTGTTTTACGTAAAAGAGCTCCAAGCCCAAAAAGGATGACAACCGGCAAAACCGGTAGTAGGGTTGCCACCATTGCCTTAGAAGGTATTAGTTATATAGTACTCCAGTTGGCCAATCTGGAACTCTCGGTCGGCAAGGACAGCTTTAACCACATCCCCAATTGAGACAAGACCGACAATATTGTCGTTGTCGACAACTGGAAGGTGACGGAAGCGCCCGGTGGTCATTAGTTGGAGACACTCATCGAGACTCTGGTGTGGTTTAACGTAGGTGACCCCTTTAGTCATCACTGTAGAGGCCGGAACAGATGCAGAGAATTCCATTTTCCCAGCAAGATGTTTGATTATATCGCGCTCACTTAAAATTCCCTTAATGCTCCCCTTATCATCTAAAACTAAGAGAGCACCAATGCGATGTTGGGTCAATTTTAAGATTGCTTGGGCCAAAGTGTCTTCGGGATGAATTGAAATAACTTCACTCCCCTTCTGGTCTAGAATCGTTCTGACTGTGGACATTGTCACACCCCCTCAATATATCACTCGAAATCACTTTGATGTTACCCCGAGGCGGGCAAATGCGCAAGCATTAACAATTTAGGATATCATTTCCACTTTTTGTCACAAAAAATGATTAATGTTGTTGTAATTACAATGGCGTCCTATACTATCTTGGCGGAACAGAAAAGGAGGAAAAATGAAAAAGAAATTGATTTTAATTGTATTGATCTTGGCCATTCTCGTACCCACGACCCTAATGGCTGCCAGCAGAGGGAGTGTGGGGTTTGTTAACTACGCCCAATTAGAAAGCTGGTTAGATGCAGACACAGCAGCTTATGTCCCAGGACTTAGATTGGAATTCTTCTTTAACAACTACTTAGGAATCTCTTGAGATGCCATGCTTTTGCTCTCCAACCCCGATTTTGATACCTATGTAATGATGTATACGCTGAATGCCGTCTTAAGGGGACCTTTTGGGATGTTTGAGCCCTACATTGCCCTTGGTCCTGCCTATTTAGGTGTCATCTACCAGGGAGAGCCTATTTTTGAAGCTGACTCATTTGGTTTCAACCTCCGTGCAGGGCTCGATGTTAATATCCTCAAATGGTTGAGTGTGGGAGCAGAGTTCAACTTCTTTGTAGACGACCTTCAATATTTCTTTGAAAATATTGGGGACTACTTTAGTGAGAGTGGCTTGAAATCGAGCCTCATTGGAATCTCAGCCAAAATTAAATTCTAAGTAGATAGGGCCACCTCGGTGGTCCTATTCCTCTCTTTTGTGGTACTCTCTCCCTATGGAGCGTTGTGCCCTTATT
>DUOJ01000078.1 GCA_012838895.1 Spirochaetales bacterium | reverse complement strand
TTGAAGGCGATGCTGATGAGTTTGTAGCAAACGTAGAAATTACCTCTGCCAAAATCATTGGCGACAACTGGTATGTTGGTATTTTAGGTGCTCTCGGTGCTCCTAACTTTGCAGCAACTGCTATTGAATTAAATGATGATGGCGATTCTGAGTTAGATTTGACTTTCGGCTTAGATAAACCAGCAGGTGTTGCCGTAGGATTTTCTGACTTTGAGTTTGGTTTAGGATTTTTCGGTTCATACGACGATCCTGCTGCTTATGACTTGTACGTTTCTGCTGTTACCCCAGAATTTGAGTTTGCTGATGGCCTAACCGGTCAGTTTGGTCTTGCTGGTCTTCTCGCCGATGATGCGATGGGCGTGTTTGGATCAGTAAAAGTTGGCTTTGCTCAAGACGACTTAAGTGTCTCCTTAGCCTCTGATATTCAGTACATTAAGGATGGATCTTTTGATGCAGAAGTTGCCCTTGCAGCTAGCTATGACTTCTTAACCCTTGATGTTTACTATGCAACTTCTGAGTTCCCTCTCCTTGATGACAATGACGACCCGATTGATGTTTATCCAGGAGCAGAGAATATTCTTTCAGTCCAGCTCGGCGCTGTTATCGAAGGATTTGACATCACTGTTACCGGTAAAGACTTAGTCAACACCACAGACCTTTCTGCCGAAGTTGCCTATGCACTCAGTGATGAATTAACAGTTTCAGTTAAGGGTGGCTATAGCCTTGGTACAGAAGTATGGTTTGCCGGTGGTGGAGTTGAATATGCTGCCGATATGTTTACCGCAAAACTCGACGGCTCTTACTACAGCACAAAACAACTTAAGCTCAGTGCTTCCGTTGAATCCGATAAGCTTGTTGACGGTGCTACACTTTCACTCGGCTACGCAGCTGATGACGTCTTGGGGAATGTTAGTGGAGATCTTGACAACGGGCACCTTGGCGCAATCACTGCCAAAGCAGTCATTGCTTTCTAAGAGTACTCTACAAGTAACCAATCAAGGCCACCTTCGGGTGGCCTTGTTGCAGTGCGCTCGGTATGAGCATGTTCTAACGGGTGAAAGTCCCTAGTGCGGGTGATAGCGCCAAGCACCTAGCCAAGAGCAAGGGTGTCCCTCGTGAGGGGGAATCTGAAGAAAGCTGGCGGCAAACTTCTGGCCTGACGAACAGAAATCTCATCAGGCCTTTCCCGATGGATAAGGTTGCATATCAAACTGAAGTCCAAATGCTATACGGAATCGGGAGGGTAAATGGGGCAGGTAGATGGAAGGAAAGAGCATGTTCTTACCCGAGGAGGTCTTGTAGTGTAGCCGATGATGGCGAAAGTCCTGAATAAGAAAAGAATAGGGGCCAGTCACTACAAGAAGTCAGATGAGGGCATAGTAGGGGGAAACCCTGAAGGCCAGAACGTCAGGAGGTTCGTAGTAAATGAAAGACACCTCGCTTATCACAGATGGCAGTAGCTGTACACGTAGTGGTGGCAGACCCGAAACACCCGAAGCCCGGAAGGTGGAAGAAATGGAGGGAGCGCCTAGAGAGTGTGGGATGTCTGAAAAGAACGCGAGCGACGCAAAACGAGAAGATTTGCTAGAGAAGATACTAGATAGCGGTAATCTCCAACGGGCATACCATAGGGTGTGCGCCAAAAAAGGGAGCGCCGGTGTCGATGGTATCACAACAGATGGACTGCTGAACCAGCTCAATGAGATTGGTCTGGAACATCTGAAGGAGCAAATCCGAGAGGGGAAGTATCGTCCCAAACCCGTCCTAAGGGTAGAGATACCTAAGGAAGGAGGTAAGATGAGAAACCTGGGAATCCCGAGGGTTCTAGATAGGATGGTACAACAAGCCATCGCCCAAGTACTATCTGAAATTTACGAGCCCGAATTCTGTGAATACAGTTATGGCTTCCGCCCGAACAGAGGAGCCCACGATGCGCTGAGACAATGTCTTGTCAATGCGAACGATGGGTATACTTGGGTGATGGACATGGACTTGGAACAGTTCTTCGATACGGTTAACCATTCGAAGCTCATCCAAGTGCTCAGCGAGAAGGTAAAGGACGGGAGAGTCATATCCCTCGTTCATAAGTTCCTTCGAGCTGGGGTTGTAGTAAATGGAAAGTACCAAAAGACGGAAGTTGGGTGTCCACAAGGGGGTAATTTAAGTCCCATACTGGCGAATATTCTGCTCAACGAATGTGACCATGAACTGATGGGCAGGGGGCATCGATTTGTCCGCTATGCAGATGACATGGTTATCTTTTGTGGTAGCAGGAAAGCAGCTGAGAGGACGCTCGACAGCACGGTCAGGTACCTTGAGCAGATACTCAAGTTGAAGGTAAACCGTGAGAAGACTAGCATCTCCAAACTAGAGGGCATCGGTTTTCTCGGCTATGGGTTCTTCTACGACGGGAGAACCAAGGAGTGGGACCTCCGCCTTCACGAAAAATCGGAGGATAAGCTAAAGGCCAAGCTCAAGGAACTGACACAACGCAGTAATGGATGGTCGGTGGCATACCGACAGAAGAAGCTAAACCAGCTCATTAGAGGCTGGGTAGGCTATTTCAAGCTTGCGAAGTGTAAGACATCGCTTCGGGACATAGACCAATGGCTACGTAGGAGAATTCGCATGTTGTACTGGAAGATGTGGAAGCGGGTCCGTACTCGGTACAGGAGACTACGAAAATTTGGTGTCGAACATCAGAAGGCCTATGAATGGGCCAACTCCAGATTAGGATATTGGAGAGTGGCACACTCATGGATACTCAGTACGACACTGGATAATAGAAAACTCTTTGAATTGGGATGGCGATGGTTCTCTGGTCTGTATGCCAGAGAGTGCGTAAACTGATGAGGAGCCGTATACCGAACGGTACGTACGGTTCTGTGGGAAGTCGGATGAGCCTCAGGGGCTCATCCTCCTACCCGATTAATTACTTTTTTTAATTAACCTTATACTTTTCTTATTATCTTCTTGGTTGGTCTAATCTCTTTGGTTTGGGCTCTCACTATAGCTTTCTTGTGGGTTATAAGATAGCAGTAGTGGATCTTCTGATTACGCTCAAAGTCTAATCCAATAGTCTCTTCTGTAATATCCTTTACATCAAACTCTTTGATTATAACTGGACTCATTTGGAAGCGTCGGTAGTTGGTGGAGAAGATTAGGGTCCCATCTTGGGCTAGGTGACGCATTGCAGAGTGGATTAGCTTCTGGTGGTCACGGTGTACATCGAAAGAGTCACGCATCTTAGAGTTGCTGTAGGTGGGAGGGTCACAGAAGATAAGATCAAAAGTGTCTAGGGTTGTTCTCAACCACTTGATGCAATCTTCCTTGTAGTAGAAGTGGTTCATCGTTGTAAAACCATTGATCTCCATATTCTTCTCAGCCCACTCTAGGTAGGTGCTGGAGGCATCAACTGAAACGGTGCTTAATGCCCCGCCAGCGGCAGCATGAGCTGTGGCAGTCCCTGTGTAACTGAAGAGGTTAAGGAACCGTTTCCCCTCTGCTAACTCTTTAATCATCTTCCTTACGGGACGGTGGTCTAAGAAGATTCCGGTGTCGAGGTAGTCGTTGAAGTTGACCAAGAACATCAACCCATTCTCCCTCATGATATAGAACTTCTCAGTGGAGTCGAGTTTTTCGTACTGTTCTGACCCCTTCTGCCGCTGCTTAACATAGATGTGTTCAAGCTCTACTTCGGTAGCTCTCTCGGTGGCATCAATTAACTCTTGGAGTCGCTTTTGAGCCGCCTCTTCATCCACACTCTTAGGGGGGGCATACTCTTGAAGATGGATATACTTTCCTTCGTAGAAGTCGATAGCTGCTGAGTATTCGGGCATATCGGCATCGTAGAGACGGTAGGAGGTGACCCCTTCCTTTTCCAACTTAGCTAGTTTAACTAAATTCTTCTTAAGGCGGTTGTAGGCCATCTCAGCCCCCTCACTGAGGGGTTGAGCTAGCCTCTCCATCTTCTTTTGGATGGCTTTCTCCATCATCGCTTGGCGCTCTTCTCTGGAGAACACCCTATAGTGGGCTAATTGTGCCTCAATGGGGCCATTGTAGAAAGTGTTGGTCCGCTCTGGCTTCATATCGACAAAGGAGAGGAGACTCTGTTCGCCACAGAGGAGAGAAACATTCCAAGCAGGGAAGAGGGTGTTAAACTTCTCTCCCATGATGGTGTAGAGGTACTTAGAAGAGTCTGAACGTTTCCCATAAGGGGGATCACTCACCACGTAGTGGGTCCCTTCGGGGACCTCTTCGGCCTCTATCTTAGTGAAGTCTTTCACATCAAACTCTATGAAGTTGCTAACCCTAGCTTTGCGGGCATTCTCTTTAGCGTAGTCAACAGACCCTTTGTCGATATCCCAAGCTAAGATCTTGATAGGTTTTTGAATTCCAGCTTCGTGCCTTGTATAAGCCTCCTCCAAAATCTCCTCCCAGAGGGTGGGGTTGTGGAAGTTGAGCTTTAAGAAGGCAAACCTTTGGGGGTTAAGGAGGCCTGGGGCAGTGTCTGTCGCTATTAAAGCCGCTTCAATAGGGATAGTTCCTGAACCACAGAAAGGGTCGAGAAGTAATCCTTGATTCTTATACCATTCGCTACGCATCAATACGGCCGCTGCTAAGTTCTCTTTAAGGGTGACCCGACTCCCCCCTTTGCGGTAACCGCGCTGGTGGAGTGATTTTCCTGAGATATCGAGGTACCAACTCACCGCATCGCGTTCTAGGTGGACGTGGAAAGTGACATCACAATTATCTAATTCAACAGTGGGACGCTCCCCATCGTAATACCCCCTAATACGGTCAACGACCGCATCTTTGAGGCGCATTGCAGCAAAGGTGGTATTTTTAAGCCAGGGGCATGCATAGGAGGTGACCGTAATAGAAAAAGTCTTGGTCGGGTCAAGGTACTTCTCCCATGGAATCTTCATTGAAGAGTCGTAGAATTGATCACCATTGTGGATGTTATTATCATTGGCGAGGCTCATTAAGAGACGACTGGCGACTCTAGAGTAGAGGCAGAATTTATAGGCGGTCTCTAAGGTGCCATTAAACTCAACCCCCCCTCCAGTGACTGTTACATCATTCGCCCCAATGGCAGTAGCCTCTTGGGCAACTAAATCGTAGGTATTAGCTGGCGCAGCCGCATAGAAAATCATAAGGACCCCAAGAGTGATTGTAACTCATCTTTACTAAAAGAATAAGTGGTAGAGCAGTTGAAACACTGTAGCTCTAAGGGGAATGGTCCCTCTTCGAGGATACTTTGCCGCTCCTCTAGGGGGAGAGACTGAAGATATTCACCGTAGCGCTTACGGTCACAGGGGCACGAGAAGCCGTAGGGTTGGCTCTCTAGGTATTGGGGTGAGAACTTGGCAAAGACCTCTTCGACAAACTCTTTGCTATTTTTTCCCTCAGATAGATACTTTCCCATTGAAGGCATCGAGGTGGCCATCATCTCAATCTCCTCCAAGGTGGCATTATCGCTACCGGGGAGGTTCTGGAGGAAGAGGGCACCTGAACCTATAACGCGCCCCTCTCTATCGAACTGGATACTCAAAGAGACAACTGCTGGGGTCTGTTCGGAGGTTAAGAAATACTCAGCTAAATCTTTGGCAATCGAGCCGTGTTGCAACATGATTTGACCTGAGAAAGGGGTTTTCTTCCCCTCTAAAAGTTTAGTCACCGTTAGAAAGCCGGGACCAAAGAAGGGGGAGAGGTCAAAGCTCTCGAGGGGTTTATCGACTTGGATGGGGACCTCTTGAAGATAACCTCTAACGGCACCAATGGCCCACGCTTCGACGTAGACCCCCTTGATGGGACCTCCACACTCGATAGTGAGTTGAACCCGATCATCCCCTTTAACAGTTGAGGCTAAGAGCCCCGCTGCGAGGTAACCATGCCCCAACACTAAAGTCTCTAAAATACCTAACTCGTGGTTGGCCCGCATCTGGTTAATAGTGTGGGTCCCTTGAAGGGCGACGGCTCGCACTGAGCCGTCACTTAGGAGAAATACTTCACGCTTATCTTCAGGTAGCTTCTCCAAATGGGAGAGCAACTCTTTATCAACAATTGGCTTCTTTTTCATAGAGCTATAGATTACGCAACGACAACACTTTGTGCAAGCTCTTTGAACTCATCTCCCCCAATACTCTCTTTGTCTAAAAGGATTTCAGTAATCTTCTCTAAGAGCCCTTGATTAGCTTTCAACTGCTCTAAAACGAGAGCATAGCGCTCGTTGACGACCCTGGCAGTCTCATTGTCGATATACTCTTGAGCCACCTCTGAGTACTCCCTAGCACCTCCAAGCCCCTGGCTTGTAGTGGAGGGGAGGGTGATGTTTCTATATTTCTCACTCATTCCATACTCGGTTATCATACGGCGCACTAAATCGCTAGCCCGTGAGATATCATTACCGGCGCCGGTGGAGATTTCTCCAAAGATTAACTCTTCAGCAGCTCTCCCCCCTAAGAGGGTATCAATATTGCCTAAGAGTTCACTCTCACTCATCAAGAAACGATCCTCAATAGGGAGCTGTAGGGTATAACCGAGGGCTCCCAATCCACGCGGAATAATTGAGATTTTAGATACTGGTGGCGCCCCTTTGGTCATGTGGGCCGTTAAAGCATGCCCCACCTCGTGGTAGGCTACCTTTTTACGCTCTTCTTCGTTTAAGATGCGGCTTTTACGCTGGAGACCAGCTACCGACTTCTCAATCGCCTCGTCAAAGTCCTCTTGGGTCACCTTCTTTCTGTTTGAACGCACTGCCAAGAGGGCTGCCTCGTTGGCGATATTGGCTAAATCAGCGCCTGCTAAGCCGGCGGCAGCTTGAGCCACCTTCTTAAGGTCAACATCGTCCTCCATCTTGATATCCCGGGTGTGGATCTGCAGGATTGCTAAGCGCCCATCTAAATCGGGTTTATCGACCAACACTTGGCGGTCAAAGCGACCTGGCCTTAAGAGGGCAGGGTCTAAGATTTCGGGGCGGTTGGTGGCAGCTAAGATGATAACACCGGTGCGTGAATCAAACCCATCCATCTCAACTAAGAGTTGGTT
The DNA here is from genome assembly GCA_012838895.1 of Spirochaetales bacterium. Lineage (GTDB taxonomy): Bacteria > Spirochaetota > Spirochaetia > Sphaerochaetales > Sphaerochaetaceae > DUOJ01. The sequence continues at coordinate 8,924 of DUOJ01000078.1, read as the reverse complement.
GAGGGTTTGCTCCCGCTCATCGTTACCTCCAAAGCCAGCGCCAGAGCGGCTTCTCCCAATAGCATCAATCTCGTCAATAAAGATGATACAAGGCGAATTCTCTCGCGCTTGTCTAAAGAGGTCTCTCACTCGAGCAGCACCCACTCCCACGAACATCTCAACAAAGTCGGCTCCACTCATCCTAAAGAAGGGGACCTCGGCTTCACCGGCAACAGCTTTTGCCAAGAGGGTCTTTCCTGTTCCGGGAGGCCCCACTAAAAGGACCCCTTTGGGAATCTTACCCCCAATCTCACTATACTTAGTGGGATTCTGGAGGAAGTCGACCACCTCCTCAAGCTCGGCCTTACTCTCATCAACTCCAGCGACATCTTTGAAGCGGATACCGGTGTCCCCTTCAGCCACTATTTTAGCTTTGTTCTGGTTGAAAGAGAGGACCCCTTGTCCCCCACTTTGCCCCATCCTTGAGAAAACAAAGCGCCAGATGAGGAAGAAGATAAGGAGGGGAGCTACATATCCTAAGAGAGTTGAAAAGATTGAGGGTTGCTTGGGGGCAACAGCGTAATACTCCACCCCTTTCTCATCGAGTAGGGGGATAAAGGCTGGGTCGTTGATTATATAGGTGGAGAAGGTGTAGACAGGGGAGGTATCCCCCTGCTGCACTTTCTCTCGACTCTTGCTGTAGCCAATGTAATAATCACTTTGAATCTCAACCCGCTCAATCTCACCACTAGAGACCATCTCCTTGAAGAGGTTGTACTCAACCGCAGTGGCCCTATCGGTAGTGACAAAGAAAGAGTTAATTAGATACATCACTATCAGGATGATTAGGAAGTACCAGAAAGAGAACTTAAAACGCTTTCCAAAAATTGTAAAACGACCACTTTCACGGTGGATTCCCGGCTCATTCTCGGGGCAGGGTTTCTTTTTACCTGTTTTTTCATCTTTACATTCGTACTCGTGTTCTCGCTCTTCCATAATTACCTCTTGGATTATTTTCAATGTGTATATCTAGATAATAACAAGGGAGAGGTGAATAGACAAACGGTTTGCCCCATTTTCTTAAATATTTATGATAAGGATTGACATCTACAGAGGGGTCCCTTACTATATGTGGTGTACCTTGAGGTACAATAACACTATATATTGTGCATGCAGGACAGGGAAGAGGGGTGAAAAGCCCCCGCGGTCCCGCCGCTGTAAAGGTTAAGAGGGTGCCATAACCACTGGGTAAAACTGGGAAGGGGCACATCTCTGCTACACCTGAGCCAGAAGACCTCCCTGCATGAACTAACGCTACCACGGAGTATGGTTCGAGCGTTAAGAGACCTTCTCTTATCATCTATACCCCCTTGGAGCGACTGGAGGAGCTATGGTTTATCTCGTAACCAAGAGGGATGGCCGCCAAGTCTTTTGCGATGTACAAAAGATTGTTGATGCAGTTACTAAGGCATCTGTTGCTACAGGAGAGGTGTTTGACACCACTAAGATTGCTATTGAAGTCTTAAAGATCTGTTCGCTGAGAGGTGAAGAGTCGGTCGACGTTGAGACCATCCAAGACACAGTAGAACAGGTTTTAATTAAAAATAATTATGGGGCAACTGCCAAAGCTTATATTCTCTACCGCGAGCAGCGACGCAAAGCGCGTGAAGAGGGGGTCTTAATTGAGGCGGTCCAAAATATGTTTCACGACTATTTGGATGAGCGCACCTGGTTGGTAAAAGAGAACGCCAACACCCGTAAATCGATTAATGGGATGAACAATTATATTCGTGAGCAGTTTACCCGCTACTACTACCTAAATGAGGTCTATCCCCAAGAGATTAGGGAGGCCCACCTGGGTGGCGATTTCCATATCCACGACTTGGGATTCTATGGCCCCTACTGCTGTGGATGGGACTTGCAACAATTGGTCTCCTTAGGGTTCGGGGGAATTGATGGGAAAGTCTCTTCACGCCCTGCCAAACACTTTCGCTCCCTATTAGGGCAGATTGTCAATGCCACCTTTACAACCCAAGGGGAGTGTGCTGGCGCCCAAGCATGGTCTTCAATTGACACCTATTGCGCCCCCTTTATAAGGTACGACAAGTTGAGCTACAAAGATGTTAAGCAGTCGCTTCAAGAGTTTGTCTTTAACCTCAACGTCCCCACCAGAGTTGGCTTTCAGTGCCCCTTTAGCAACCTCACCTTCGACCTACAGGTCCCTAAAAGGATGGAGAAGCAACACGTAATAATTGGGGGAGAGGCTCAAAAAGAGACCTATGGGGAGTTCCAAGAAGAGTTAGATATGTTCAACTTAGCCTTCTGTGAGGTGATGATGGAGGGGGATGCTTCCCAGCGACCCTTCACTTTCCCTATCCCCACCATAAATATTACTAAAGAGTTTAACTGGGAGAGCCCTGTCACCGATGCGATTATGGAGATGGCGTGTAAATACGGAACCCCCTACTTCTCCAACTACGTCTCAAGTGACCTCAACCCCGAAGATGCCCTCTCGATGTGTTGCCGCCTCCGCTTAGATACGACGGAGCTTAAGAAGAGGGGAGGTGGTCTCTTTGGATCAAACCCCTTAACGGGCTCAATTGGGGTGGTGACTCTCAACCTTCCCCGAATTGGCTACCTCGCCAAGGACGAGGAAGATTTTAAAGAGAGGGTCTCTAAATTAGCCGACATGGCTGCTACCAGTTTAGAGCTAAAGCGTAAAATAATAGAGTTTGAGAGCGATAGGGGGATGTACCCCTTTAGTGCCCGCTGGTTAGAACCAATAAAGAAGAGGGAAGGGGGGTACTGGTCCAACCACTTCTCAACGATAGGGTTAGTGGGGATGCACGAAGCTCTCTTAAACTTCTTTGGGGATGGGGAGGGGTTAACAGGGGCCAAAGGGCAACAGTTTGCCCTCGAGCTCCTGGAACTCCTAAACTCGAAGATTAGGGGATACCAGAAGAGGTATGGCACCCTCTTCAACTTAGAGGCGACCCCCGCTGAGGGGACCAGTTACCGCTTAGCTGCTTTAGATAAGAAACGTTATGGTGATATCATCACCGCTGGTGTCGATACTAGTTACTACACCAACTCAAGTCAGCTACCAGTCAACTTCTCCCACGACATCTTCGAGGTGCTTGACCTTCAAGATGAGTTACAAAGCGCCTACACTGGGGGGACAGTTTTACACCTCTACTTGGGAGAGAGGATTGAAGAGAAGGAGGTTGCCAAAACCCTCCTCAAGACAATCTTTAGAAACTATAAACTCCCCTATGTCTCACTCACTCCCACTTTCTCAACTTGTTCAGAGCACGGCTACCTTGTTGGGGAGCAACCCATTTGCCCCATTTGTGGGAAGAAGAGTGAAGTGTGGACCCGGGTGGTGGGCTACTTAAGGCCCGTTGAAGATTTCCACGTTGGGAAGAAGGAGGAGTACAAAGAGCGCCTCACCTACGAGATTGCCTAATGAATATTGCAGCAATCGAGAAGCTCTCCCTCTTAGATTACCCTAAGAAGTTGAGTGGCATAGTTTTTACCCAAGGGTGCAACTACGACTGCTTCTATTGCCACAACCGCTCTCTAATCGGGTGGAGTCAAACCCACCCGTCTCCCAACTATAAGGAGTTTCTAACAGAGCGAGTAGGAAAGCTGGAGGGGATCGTTATTAGTGGGGGAGAGCCCACTTTACAAAGGGCTCTTCTCCCCTTTGTTCGGGAGTGTAAGGCGTTGGGCTACTTGGTGAAACTCGATACCAACGGTAGCCACCCAGTACACCTTAAGGAGCTCCTTGATGATAACCTAGTCGACTATGTCGCCCTCGATGTGAAAGCGGTGTGGAGTGACTATAAGTGGGTGTGTGGTGCGGGGGGCGCTTGGCAAGCGGTTAACGACTCTTTAGAACTCTTGAAGGGGTCTACTCTTGAGTGGGAGGTTAGGACCACCCTCTACCCCACCATGACGCTGACAGACCTCGCTACAATTAGCCAGCAAATCGGGGAGGTCCCCCTGTGGCGCCTCAACATCTACCGGGAGCCAATTAACTACAAGGAGGGGGACAAGTTTAGGATAAAAGCCCCTTCACTACAGAGAGAAGAGGTGGCTGAGTGGCTAAAGAGTTACGGGGGAAAGGTGATTATCTCAGGGTGAACTCAATCGACAAAGAGTAAAAAACCCCCTATAGTATTTTCATGAAGTTGGATGGAAGTGTTGTCGTAGTCACCGGCTCTGCCCAAAGAGTGGGGAGGGCCATGGTCCTTGCTCTAGTAGAGGAAGGAGCATCTGTTGTGATTCACTACAACCAAAATAGAGAGGCTGCTCTCAACTTACTTGATAGTCTCAAAGGATCCGCTATAGCCATTGGAGCCGACTTAACTACCTTTGGGGGTGTCGAAGAGCTAATTGAGCAGACACTCCACCACTATAGGCGCTGGGATGGCCTAGTTAACAACGCCTCCGTTTTTGAGCGAACTCCAATTGATGAAGTTGACTACCACCAATGGGATTATGAGTTTGCCCTCCATGCCCGAGCCCCCTTCTTTCTCTCCAAGGGGCTCTATGAACACCGTAAAAGGGGAGAGTTTCCCTCAAGTGGGTGGGTTATTAACATTAGCGACATGGGGGTAAGCCACCCCACACCTTCGCGTCCTCTCTACTACGCCTCTAAAGGGGCCCTCGAAGGACAAACTAGAGTGTTGGCCACTGCTTTAGCTCCCTATGTGAGAGTTAACGGAATAGCTCCGGGAGCTGTTATGCCAGCTAGAGATAGCGATCTAGACTACTTTAAGCGCCTTAAAGAGAGGCTCCCTTTAAACCATTTAGCTAGTGTTGAGGACTTAATGGCAACGCTCCTTTTTTTGGCTACTAATAATTCAATTACGGGGGAGACAATCGTAGTAGATGGTGGAGAGCACCTTTTAAATTAAACTTATACGCTATCTACACAGTTCCTTCACACAATCTCCATAAAGCTGTGTGACACTACACTTACCAAGAATAGAGAGAGATAAAGATAAAAATGGACTTATTAACACTAATTAAGACCCTTAGAGCCTATTTTATCCTTAAGACAGAGAGGTAATCTCTTAATTAGCGATACGACGATTGTAGTTGACGCTGAGGAGCACCTTCTATAAATTAGACGGAAGGGTGTGAAAAATGTTCACACATTGAATTTTTAACTTATTTGTGAAGGGATAAATATGAAGTGGAAAAGAGTGGTCGTAGCGCTCAGCCTAATTGCTTTGATGACAAGTCTTTTTAGCGCTGATTTAGAAGATATAATAAGAGAAGCTAAAGAGCAGAGTAGTACAATGCGGATGATAGAGCTCAGTAGAGAGAGCAGTGAACTCTCTATGGCCTCTAAAGATTTAAAAAACAGAGTTGGAGTGGGGGTTAACAGCAGTTTCTCCCTCCTTGAAAGTAACTATGGGGCAATGCTTGTAGAAGATTATCGCTACACCCTCTCAGGGGAGCCGAGTGTCAGTTTAGTACTCCCTAATGATGGGGGGACAACCATCAAATTGGTAGCCCCCTTCTCAACTACCCTCCAGGGGGACCCCATCTGGAGCACCTCTCCCAATATTGGGGCGACCCACACCTTTAAGTTTGGTGACAGCGGGGAGACCCTGGATGATTTAACTACTACTCGTCAACGTTTAGAGCTTGATCGCTCCTACACTCAAAAGATTTTAGACTTTGAAACTTCGGTCTACAATAAGATTTTAGAGTTAATTGGGTATGAGATTACCCTCCTTAGGGGAGAGAAGAATATCTTAATAGCTCAGACGAAACTCGATAATGCCCTTAAGCTCAAAACTGTTACCGTAGGGTCAACTGCCCATCAAAGTATGGAGTTGTCGTTGAAACAGCTCCAAAACACTAAGAAGGGGACGCAAGACCTACTTGCTTTAAGTAAGGTGCAGTATAAGCAGCTGACAGGATTAGAGTGGGAAGGGGTTGAGATTATTCGGGAGCCCTCTTTGGAGTTCTCTCCTCTCCCCACTGGTGATACCACCGTTATCTTGGCTGCCCTTGATGAGCAAATTGCTCGGGAAAATTTAGCCTTAACCCAAAGGTTGACGGTCAATTCAACGAGTGTCCCCTCCTTGAGTGTTGGTGGTGATGTCGGTTTCTCTTACAGTCAAAAGACCACCTCTTCCTCCTCCTACACCATAACCCCACGTGCCACCTACAATGGGTCCAACTTCTCAGTTGGCACCTCTGTGAAACTTGGCATTGATGGGGAGAGTGGCAAAGTTACACCAGTGGTAACTGTCAGTGGAGGGTGGCAAAACAACGCTACCAAAGAGAGCGAAGAGATTAAAATTAGGAAATTGGAGCAAGAGATTGAGATGGCGACCCTCTCTTACCAAGGAGCCCTCTTAGACTACCAGATAAAGGCTAATAAACTGGAGGGAGATATCCTCAGTTTTACCCTTGAGAGGGATCAGTTTGAAGATAATAGCAACTACAATAAAGAGGTCTTGGAGAAGACTATTGAGGCGTTCAATCGGGGATTGGCAACCCAAACTGAAGTTGACCAAGCCCTCCTTGATGTTGAATTGGATCGTTACGAAGCGAAAAGGTATGCCCTGCAGGCCCTAATATTAGCCAACAGAGTTGAAGCTCTTAAGTTATAGTGGAGAAGAAGAGAATGAGTGAAATTAATAATAGTGAAAACAAATTGCGGAATAATTTGAAGAAGAAACGACGCCAAAAAAGGGTTAAGCGGCTCATAACTTGGATTGTAATCATAGTGTTGCTCTTTGTAGGAATCTATACCTACCGCTACTACAACACCCATGGTGTACTCCCCCTCATTGGGAGAGAGGGTGCTAAAAAAGAGATGACCGGAAGGGGTCAGGAGCAGACAGCTGTTGTGCAAGAGATTGAGTTTTCTCAAACTATCGATTTGAGTGGAACTGTTGTCGCCTACGATACCCAAACGGTGGTCTTCCGCTCCACCGGTGCAGTAACTGGGGTCTACGTCAACAAGGGAGACCGTGTTAAGAAAGGGGACCTCTTGGCCACTATCGACGACACCTCCCAACTCTACAGCTTAGCCAATATTGAATCCTCGATAGAGGAGGCAGAGCTACAAGGTTCTCGAAGGAGTCTTGAGCTCCTTGAGATGCAGCGTAAGATGGCCCTCAACAACCTCGACTACACCAAAGCCTACGCCAACTTTGATGGAGTGGTCGCCTCTGTTTCAGTTGATGAGGGGGATTACTTCCAAGCTGGTGATACAGTGATGGTCTTAATTGACCGTAGTAAACTAAAAGCGACGGTCGAAATCGATGAAATTGATATCCAAACTGTCCATGTAGGGATGATGGCAGAGCTCTCTTTTGATGCCCTCCCGGGCCAAACGGTCAACGCTGTGGTGACCAATATCCCCATGGTGGGGCGCACTACCAATCAGGGTATTGGGGTTTTGGATGTTGAGATTGTGATTGATGAACCCCCTGCCGCAATTGCCCCCGGCTTCACTTTCGCAGGGACAATCACAGCTGAAGAGGTTAAAAGGATGTTGGTGGTCCCCTCTTCGGCTGTTACCTCCAACCGACGGGGGAGCGACACTATTCGCAAGCGACAAGCTGACGGCACTGCCATTACCGTTGAGGTAAGTACCAAGTATCTGGGAGAGGGGATGAGTGAGATTCTCTCCGGTAAGATCAATGTGGGTGATACCGTTTTTACCAACTCAAGTGGGGGCAGTGGCTTTAACTTTATGGTCCCCGGTGGAATGGGAGGACTATTTTAATGGTAGATGTTATCAAGTTGTGGGAGGTTAAACGCTACTTCTTGATGGGGGAATATGTTGTTAAAGCGCTTGATGGAGTAACTCTCTCGATTAAAGAGGGGGAGTTTACCGCCATCATGGGCCCCTCTGGATCAGGTAAGTCGACCCTCATGAACTTAATCGGGTGTCTCGATACCCCCACCGATGGACTCATTGAGATTGATGGCGAAGAGACCCTTGGGATGAGTGAAAAGGACCTCGCCTATATTAGGAATCAAAAGGTTGGCTTTGTCTTCCAACAATTCAACTTGCTGGGGAGAATCAACGCCCTTGAGAACGTTATGACCCCTCTCCTCTATGCGGGCGTTGGCGTTAAAGAGCGGAAAGAGCGGGCTATTATGGCCCTAGAGAGGGTAGGGTTGGGGGATCGGATGAAACACCGCCCTAATGAGCTCTCAGGAGGACAAAAGCAAAGGGTAGCTATTGCGCGGGCACTGGTTAACAACCCCTCAATAATATTGGCTGATGAGCCAACCGGAGCTCTCGACACCCATACAGGACTTCAGATTATGGAGTTCTTTGAAGAGTTGAATGCCGAAGGACACACGGTGGTGGTGGTGACCCACGACCACGATGTTGCCGCTTTAGCCCGCCGTCAAATCCGCATGCGCGATGGACGGATGGAGGAATAGATGGTCTGGGAGAATATAAAATTAGCCTTCAAGGCGATGAATACCAGTAAGATGCGTACCCTCCTCTCCCTCTTGGGGATTGTGATTGGGGTCGCTTCGGTAATTGCAATTCTAACCTTAGGTGAGAGTGCTACCAATAGTATTACTCAAACTATAGTGGAGAGCGGTTTAGAGATGGTGACCATCTTCCCTGTCCGCTCCGAAAAGTCCTCCAACGAATTTACCGAAAACTTTGGAGAGCGTCTTATGGAGAGTGTCGATAACATTAAAACTGTCTTGCCGGTCAACTCTTCTAATGCCCTTATTAGGGTGGGACAGAAATCGATTAATGCCACCGTTACAGGGGTCCTCTCCACCTATGCCGATGTATTGGACTACACCACTGAAGTTGGCTCATTCTTTACCCAAAACGATAACTTAGCCAATCGGCAAGTGGTTGTTTTGGGCTCCACTGTGGCCGAAGAGCTCTTCCCCGGGGGGGACGCCCTTGGCAAATACATCTCAATTTTCCG
>DUOJ01000077.1 GCA_012838895.1 Spirochaetales bacterium | reverse complement strand
TTTCGCTCCCCTCGAAATCCTACTAATTCGATTTGTGATGGGCTTTTTGGGGTTAACCATCTACGACTTGATTGCCAATCGTGGCAAGCGTCCCCCCTTCAATATTCGCCAAGAGCTCCTCTTTGCCGCCGCTGGCTTGACCGGAGTGGTAATCTACTATTTATTAGAAAACGTCGCTTTAACGATGACCAGCGCCTCCAATGTGGGGATTATCGTCTCGGTTGCCCCCCTAACCACCGCCATCTTAGGCCTCTTCTTCCTCAAAGAGGAGAAGTTTAGGATAAATTTGATTATTGGTTTCTTAATCGCCTTTCTCGGCGTTGCCTTGGTGATGTTCAATGGGAAGATAGAGTTCGAGCTCTCTCTAAAAGGTGACCTCCTCTCCCTCTTGGCGACTGTCGGGTGGGCTATCTACTCCATCCTCTTGAGGAAAATTGATACTAAGAGTTACCGTGTGGCCACCTATACTAAGAAGATCTTCTTCTATGGCCTTGTGTGGATGATTCCTATCGCCCTCTTCAGCGGCTTCTCGGTGAACAGAAGCGACTTCACCCCCCTCAACACCACCCTCCTCCTCTTCTTAGGGCTAGGGGCCAGCGCCTCGTGCTTTGTAAGTTGGAACTTTGCTGTCAACGCTTTAGGGGTCTATAAGACGAGTGGATACATATACCTCACCCCTCTTATCACCCTGTTTACAGCAGCCCTGGTCTTAAAGGAGCCCATTACTTGGATGGCTCTAGGGGGATGTCTCTTAATCTTTGTGGGCCTCTACCTCTCCAAGCGCAATGGTGATATACCAGACAAGCTTGCCAGTTGAAAAAGTTCGTGTTATCATCTCACGATAAAAACTAGATGAGGTAACAATGAACAAGAGAGTCTCCTTAATAGCCGTACTCCTTATTTTAGTAATAGCAACACCGCTGGTAGCTAAAACTCAAAGTGAATCGCTCGCCCCATTTTGGACAATTGGTCTCAACATGGAGGAGATTGATGAATCGATCTTCGCCCCCTACAAGTTGACTTTGGTTAACATCTGGGCCACCTTCTGCCCCCCTTGCCTCCAAGAGATGCCCGCTTTAGGGGAGCTCTACCGCGAACTTGCCGACCAAGGGGTGGGGATGATTGGGATTGTTACCGATGTTTTTGATCGCAATGAGAGGGTCTTTCAGGCCAACTTAAACACAGCTAGCATCATAGTTGAGAAGACAAAGGCCAATTACCCCCACCTTCTCCTCTCTGAAGACCTTTACAATCTCCGTCTCAAAAATTCCCAAGCGGTACCCGAAACATTTTTTGTCGACAGTCGTGGAAAAATTGTGGGAGAGACCTACTTTGGAGCAAAAAATAAAGCAGCATGGAAAAAAGTAATCGAGTCAACGCTAAAACTCGTCGAATAGTTGCCCCCCTAATAATAGCTCTCGCCATAGGAGCTATTGTGTTAGGGGTATTGTGGGGTGAGGTACGCATCGTCCTCCAGAAAGCAACGACCATCTGTTTGGAGTGTATCGGCCTTGGCTAAGAAGAGACCCCTTGTAATCCATAGGCGCTTACGCGACTTTATCCAACTCATTACAGCTCTCATCTCCAACGCCTATATCACCGGCTTCTTAGATGGGAAGATCTACCAAGGGGGCTCCAAGGCACTTTGTGTCCCCGGTCTCAACTGTTACGCCTGCCCCGGGGCCCTTGGCTCGTGCCCGATTGGCTCCCTCCAAGCAGTCATTGGCTCGAGGGGGAGAAATACCTCCCTCTATGTTGGCGGTTTTCTGGCAGGTGTAGGGGCTACCTTAGGGCGTTTTGTGTGTGGCTGGTTGTGCCCCTTTGGGTGGTTCCAAGACCTCCTTTATAAGATTCCTTTCCCTAAGAAGCTGAGGCGTCTGCCTGGTGAGAAATTCCTCTCCCTCTTTAGATACCTTGTCCTTCTAGTCTTAGTCATTATTCTCCCCATCTTTGCAGTCGACTTTATTGGGCAGGGGACCCCTTGGTACTGTAAATGGGTGTGCCCCTCCGGGACCCTTTCGGGGCTCCTTCTCTTAGCGGGTAACGCCCCCTTACGCAGTGTGACGGGTTGGCTCTTTGCTTGGAAGAACTTAATTCTCCTGGTAACAGTGGGAGTCTCTCTCTTCTTATACCGCCCATTTTGTCGCTATGTTTGTCCATTAGGGGCTATCTATGGGGTAGCCAACCACTTCTCCCTCTACCGCTTAGAGATTGATACAGAGGCGTGCGTTGAGTGTGGTGCCTGCCAAAGGGCCTGCAAACTCGATATCCCCACCTACAAAACCCCCAATAGTTCGGCTTGTATAAGGTGTGGTGATTGTATCAAGGCTTGCCCCTATTCGGCTATTAAAAGTGGCTTTAGGACTAAGGTGAAACCAGCTTCAAAAGTCGCATCAGGTTGTCAAGGGTGAGGTAAAGGTCCTCTTTAGAGCGCTTTAAAGCAGCCTCCAGCGGGAGTGCCACCCTGTTGATACTAAAGATAGCATTCACCCCCAATTTGTAGAACTCTTCAATCCCCTCCCCAATGTCCCCCACTACCGCTATAACAGGAACCCCCCTATCTTTAGCATATTGGGCCACCCCCTTCACAACCTTCCCCCCTAAGCTTTGAGAGTCAATCTTCCCCTCTCCCGTTATTACCAAATCGGCCCCTTTTAAGTGGGAGTTAAGATTAAGTTGAGAGATAAAGAACTCGGTTCCTCCCACTAGGGTGGCTCCCAAGAGGGCGACCAGCCCTCCTCCCATTCCTCCAGCCGCCCCACTACCAGGGAGATTGGCAACTGAAGAATCTTCGTATAGGTGACTAAGATGGGTCAGTTGCCCCTCAAGCTCTTTAACTAAGGGTGGACTAGCCCCCTTTTGGGGTCCAAAGACAGTAGATGCCCCCCGCTCTCCTAAGAGGGGGTTAACAACATCGCAGAGGCCAAGCAGTTCAATTTCTTCTAAGAGGGGGCTTTTGGTAGAGAGGTCTATCTTCACAATCTCTTTTAGACTCCCCCCAGTGGGGATGAATGATTCACCTTTTCGGTTTATAAACTGCACCCCTAAGGCGGAGGCGATTCCCACCCCACCATCAACGGTGGCACTTCCCCCTAAGCCCACAGCTACTCTTTTACACCCCCGTTTTAGGGCATCCAAGACCAACTCACCCACCCCGTAGGTGGTGGCTAGCTCCGGGTGGCGCTCCCCTTTGACTAAGGGGAGACCAGCGGCTGAGGCCATCTCTATTAGGGCAAAGTCCTCTTTAATAACATAGGTCGCCTCAATCTTCTCAAAGTGGGGGCCACTGACTACTTTGGAGATTTGCGCTCCGCCCGATGAGGCCAGAAAGGCTTCTGTGCTCCCCTCGCCCCCATCTCCCATGGGGAGAGAGATTACCTCACACTCTGGAAAGTGGCGCTGAATGGCCCTCTCCATAATGGTACACACCTCCAAGGAGGTCATTGATCCTTTAAATGAGTCGGGAATTAAGACAATTTTCTCCATACTGCCCCCTAAAGAAAGAGGAGACTCAAACCGCCACCAACCATCACAGCGATGGCATTACTTAAGAAGTTTACCACATCGTTATCGATCCACCTAACACCGCGGCACAACTCGAGTTTTTTGCCATCTATTGCTGAGTGTTCGGTAATCTGTTTTTTATCAGGGTCCCAGTAGTGGCCTTGTAGCGTTGCCCCCAGCAAGCTGTCAACAAAGGCGCCAACAACCCCCGAGAGGGCCACAATTGAGGCGAGAAAGAGCGACCTACGGTCGTTATAGGGGACAAAGGTAGCATACCATGCCAGCGCTATAACCAGCGACCCCACAATACTGCTCATGGTACCCAGCCAGGTAATCCCCCCCGACATCCCCCTAGGGACCACCCTAAAAGTGGTGATAGAAACAGGCGGAGTTCTACTTAACACCCCCGCCTCTGAAGCCCAAGTATCGCTAGTGGCAGCCGCTACTGAAGCGCCAAACATCACAAGGGCGAGAGTTCCTCCCCCTAGGGCGTAGAAGAGGGCTGCCCCCCCGGCCAACACCCCGTTGGCCCCCACCTGGGCCCAGTCGCGTGGCCCCCCCTTCTTTTGGATAGCTGAGGTGTCAACTTGGGAGCGACTTAAGCGCCCCAGAACATTAGATGTCAAAAAGAAGAGGAGGAGGATAACCCACCCTCCAAAGTTGAGAAAATAGAGGACCACTGCTCCAACAAAAAAAGCCCCTATGGCCCCTGAGGTGGTGAGGAGCTTAGCAATCCTAGCGCCAATGGCTAAAACTAGGTTGAGACCAATAGCTATTAAAAGATGGTGAAGTTGAGTAATTAACGACCTCCTAAAAAGAGATAGGAGAGGAGCGTCGCCACTAGTGGAACACTAATGTTGTCCAACCCATAGGGGGTGTAGGTCTCGGTTAAAGCCACCGTTAAGGCAATCAAGATTATACTAAACCACCAGGGGAAACTCCAAAGTCCCCGCAAATTGTAACACACAGAAAAAAGGATGAGGATAATAAAAGTGACCACCGCCATGACGATTGTCCCTAGTTGGGTCTTCCTTCCCCAAATCTTCCGCTTGCCCCACTTCCCCCCGATCACAGCCGCTAAGCCATCCCCATACCCCATAACTATCATCCCAATGCCACAGGCCCAAAGGGGGAAGACCCCTTTGAAGCCCAAAATTACCAATAAGGTGAGGGTTATGGGGTAGTAGATTAACCCCATATTACGTCGCTCTTCGCTAATCCCAAGGGTCGTGGCTAAATTGGTGTAGACGACAATGGTATTAACAACTATGAAAAAGAGGGGGCCAATGAGGGCATAGGGGAGTGAGTCAAAATAGGTGATTAAAATAAACCACCAGTTAGAGACACCAATGTGGATAAACTTACGTGAAAATTCGGTTGAGAAGAGTTTTGAGAGGGAGAGCAAGACTCCAACGGCGACAACGCCTAAGATTAGGGTAAAAGATAAGACCAATCCTTGCACTTCCATTTCACAACTATAGGTAAATGGGCTCTGTTTGGCAAGATATTGACACCTATTGGGGGTCGTGTTATGGTTGTGATGCTTTCGTTTTTGAGTTGCTGCTGTTTCTTTTAATCTAGTTTCTTTCGAGTTTCCTAAGGGCGATTAAATTGACTCAAGCATGCCGCCAAATGAAGCAATTATATAATTCAGGCTAAGGGCCTGTGGAGGATGCTTTATGGCAAAGAAAATCTATGTCGGCAACATGAGTTACGCCACTTCCGAAGAGGAACTTCGGGATCTTTTCTCTCAGTACGGCACTGTGTTAAGTGCTAACATTATCATCGACCGCGAGACACACCGCCCCAAGGGGTTCGGTTTTGTTGAGATGGACGACGATGAAGCAGCTGAAGCAGCTATTTCGCAGCTCGACGGAAAAGAGTTTGGTGGACGTAATCTTCGTGTTAACGAAGCAATTGCTAAGCCAAGAGGAAACAGAAATTTCCGCGACTAAGAGAGTTACTTTAAAACTGGAGACCGGCTAAATCAGCCGGTCTTTTTTCTACCACGCTCCCCCGCCTCCGCCACCGAAGCCTCCCCCAGAGAACCCTCTGCCCCCTGAGAAGGAGCCACCAAAGCCCCTTGAGCCGGTCCCCGATGAGGGGATATGTTTATAGACCGACCCCATCGTTGAGGTGGTGCGACTGAGGATTGAGTTGACAGCTATGGCATTCCAAGTGGCACGACTACTCCCCACATACCAGGTGGGGGGCTCAAGGGTAATGCTCTCAAATTTCTTAGCCCACTTCTTCTCAAGTCTCAAAGCAATGGCAAAAGAGAGGACCCGATAGTAGAACTGGGGGTCATCTTTAATCATCCGGTTAAGTTGATCTATCTCAACTTTGTTGATGAAATCGCGTAAGCCTAAAATTAACTCAAGATGGCGTTGCCCAAAGGGACTCCGCTGCTTAGTTATTACAGCCAAGAGGGCAAGGGAGAAGTTCCCCACTAGAGTGAGAATTATTAGGGCTAACTCCCCATATGTAATTTCTCCTCCCACGCTATAGAGGAGGACGATAAAGGCGAAGAGGGCCACAATGGCTAGAGCAACTATTTTTAGGACCCGCTTGCCACGCTTCATTATATACCATAGACCATCAATCCTAAGGAGAGAGATGTAAAATATTACTCCACTAATGAGGGAGATAAAGAAGAAGTAGACGGTCCCCATATCGATAAAGTTGCCATTAAAGGAGAGGGCATATCCCAAAGCAGGGATAGCAAGGAGGAGGAGAATTACCTTCTTCATCTTGAGCGACTCGGGGCTCTCTAAGGCTCTCTCTTTGGTGTAGTATTTTTTCACTTGCTCAGCAATCTTCTTGTACGACTCAACAAACTTCCCCTCAAGGTCTTTAACCTTTACGACTCCCCCTTTGCCATAGGAGAAGAAATCTGTATAGAGCTTCATCTCGTGCGGAGAGGCCCCTACAGGGTCCCATCCTCTAATAAAAGAGACCTCTTTCCCCTCCTCCACAATAGTGAGACACCCCTTGTCGGCCCAGTAGAAAAGCATGGCAGTAACATCGTGAGAGTCGAGAGAACCATCAATGAGATACCCCACATCGAGGGGACTCATCCCTTCGGGGGGATCAAACTGGGGGACAATAATTAGGTCGTCATCTTTGCCATAGCGACGCCAAATCATGAATGCTAAGAT
Source organism: Spirochaetales bacterium (assembly GCA_012838895.1). Taxonomy (GTDB): domain Bacteria; phylum Spirochaetota; class Spirochaetia; order Sphaerochaetales; family Sphaerochaetaceae; genus DUOJ01. Next base: position 11,314 of record DUOJ01000077.1, on the reverse strand, counting down.
AATAGTAAGGGTCATTAAAACCCAATAGAGGAGACGAAAAACCCCCTCATAGTTGAAGCGCGCCTTAAAGTACCCCTCCTCCATCTCAACCCGCACGGTGAGGGCTTCATTAACCCCTATAGGGGCAATTCGCCCCGATAGGGTTAAGCCATCGCCAGAGAGGCTCCACTCAACCCCTTCAGAGCTGGCACTCCCCCATTTACCGGTAGTGAAAGAGATCTTCTCTTTATTTATCGGTTTGGGGAAAGTGATAGTAAAGAAGTACTCCTCAATGGGGACCTCCCACCCATCTCCAACAAGGTTGTAGTAGAACTCGTCGTAATCGGTGTTGCCATCCCCTCCAATATCGTAGCGGTAGCTAATTGAGTAGGCTTGCCTACCCGTTACCGTCCGGTCGGAATCGCCCAACCTTAAGGTGACATAATCCGAGCCATGATTGACTACTAGTGTATCGCTCGCTTTAATTTTGGAGATGCGCACTTTAATCTTCCCATAGTCGTAAGGGAGGTGGCGGTAGAAGCCATGGAGGGGTTGATTGAAGTTCATAACGACAGTTTCAGCCACATCCCACTCCCCCTTCTCGCCCACGACAATATTACTCTCCAGCGACTCAACCGAGTAGCCTGAAGCTCCAAAGAGGAGGGTAGAACAGAAGAGAAGCAGGAGGGGAAGAGCTATTTTTCTCATAGATTAAAACTGCACCTTAACGTTTTCGCGCGCCACTTCCTCGATGGTGAGGTAGGGGAGTTTCTTAAACTTTGTCAAAGAGGCGACAATACTGCTGGGGATTGTCTCTATCATGGTGTTGATATCTCCAATGATGGCGTTGTAGTACTTACGCACCTGCAACAGCTCCTCTTCAATCTTTTGAAGTTGACTCTGCAACGATAAGAACCCCTCGTTGGCCTTCAGCTCTGGGTAATTTTCACTAAGGGCAAAGAGGCTCTTTAGAGTTGATGAGAAGGCGTTCGAGGCATCATTTTTCTCAGTCAACGTAGTGGCTTGTAGGGCTTTATTGCGCGCCTCAATTACAGCGGTTAGGGTCCCCTTCTCGTGACTGGCGTACCCTTTTACCGTCTCGACCAAGTTGGGTATCAAGTCGTAGCGTTTCTTCAAGTGGGCATCAATGGCAGCTGCCGACTCTTCACTCCGGTTTCTAAGCCGTACCAATTTGTTGTAGACCGCTACAAAATATAGAGCGATTAAAACTACTACAATAACAACGATTAATATAGCCATAGGTTCCTCCGTTAATACTTGAATAGTAGCCTTCCAAGAGAGTTTAGTCTATCGATACTTCTTGTATTATCTACAATTGTGTTGTATATTCATACAGGCGTTTGAGGATAATTATACCGTCAGGAGTTTTCAATGAAACAACGACATACACGTCTTTCTGAAATCAAGGAGTTGATTAAAGCCAACCGAATTGATAACCAAGACACCCTTCTCGACCTGCTCGCTGAAAAGGGGTTTAACGTGACCCAAGCGACTCTTTCGAGAGACTTGAAGTTGTTAAAAGTTGGTAAAATATCTGACGGATGGTCGGGTTATTACTACGCCCTCCCCGAAAATGATCTGATATCAGAGTCTGAAAAGAGTTATATCCAAGACGTTAGACGGGGCGTCCTCTCAATCGAGTTTAGCCAAAACTTTGGGGTAATTAAGACCCGTAGTGGTCACGCTAACAGCGTCGCCTTGGCCCTCGATGTTTTAGCCCTCCCTGAGATTCTGGGGACTCTTGCGGGTGATGATACAATTTTCGTCATTCTGCGCGAAGGAAACTCTAAAGAGGACCTGTTAGAGAGTTTCAAAGCACGGATCCCAGAAGTTGAAACTTAGGCTACTTGCCCCCCACCCCCTCCTATATTAGACTTAAGACCCCCTGGTTATGGGGAAAGAGGAGTCATTATGCAATTTAAAAACTTAAACGAATTGAGTGCTTTTTCCCAACTTAAAACCCTTAAGCCCATCAATCTCCACACCCAGCTCGATGCTAGGCGCATTGAGAGGTCAACGGTGCCGTGTGGCGGAGGCCTCACTTACAATTGGGCCGCAATGCCAATCGAAGAGTCGCATCTCAGAGCTTTTCAAGCCTTAGCGGATGAGCAACAACTGATTGAGAAGTACCAAGCTCTCTTAGGGGGTGAGGTGATGAATACGGGTGAAGGGCGTCTTGTCCTCCACCATCTCACCCGGGGGAGGGTCCTCGGAGAGGATACTTCGGTCTTTATCGATGAGGAGGAGAAGGGGAGTTTCTACCAAGAGCAGCTGGCAGCCATTGAATCTTTCTCTCAAGCAGTACGTCAAGGCGAGCTCCTCTCTTCAACAGGAAAGCGTTTCACCACTGTTGTCCAAATAGGGATTGGGGGGAGTGATTTGGGGCCCCGAGCCCTCTACCACGCCCTCAAGGGGAGTCTCCCCTCACAGAAGCGCCTTAAAGCCTACTTCATCTCCAACGTCGACCCCGATGATGGGTATGAGGTGTTTGAGGAGCTCGACTTTGAGAGCACCCTCTTTATCTTAGTTACCAAGAGTGGGACAACCCAAGAGACCCTTACCAACTACGAGATGGTGAAGCAATCAATGCTTGATTTAGGGATTCAAGGGCTCGACCCCTCAAAGCATATTGTAGTGGTGACGAGTAAGAGTAGTCCTTTAGCCACCTCTGATCAATTTTTAAGGGCCTTTTATATTGATGACTATGTGGGGGGGCGCTACTCCTCTACTAGTGCTGTCGGAGGTGTTATCCTCTCGCTAATCTTTGGGTTTGACCACTTTAAGGAATTCCTAAAGGGGGCCCACAGTGCTGACGTTGCAGCATTAGAGCTCGATGTGAAGAAGAATGGAGCTCTGCTAGATGCCCTAATCGGAGTCTACCTCCGCAATGTTCTGGGTTACCCCTACACCGCTATCCTCCCCTACGCCCAGCCCCTCTTGCGTTTCCCTGCCCATCTCCAGCAGTTAGATATGGAGAGTAATGGGAAGCAGGTTAACCGTAATGGGGAGCCCATTGAGTATGAGAGTGGTCCAGTAATCTTTGGTGAGCCAGGCACTAACGGACAACACTCTTTCTACCAACTCCTCCACCAAGGAACCAGTGTTGTTCCCCTCCAGTTCATCGCTTTTAAGGAGTCGCAGCGGGGTGAAGATATTGAGTATGAGGGGTCAACCAGTCACACTAAACTAAATGCCAACTTAATCGCCCAGATTGTCGCTTTCGCTAAGGGTAAGAGTGATAATAACAGCAACAAGAATTTCCCCGGTAACCGCTACTCTTCTCTAATTCTGGGACAAAAACTAACCCCCTACTCTCTAGGAGCTCTTTTAGCCCACTATGAGAATAAGGTGATGTTCCAAGGCTTTATCTGGAACCTCAACAGCTTTGACCAAGAGGGGGTTCAACTAGGTAAGGTGTTAGCCAACCAAGTCCTCTCAGGTGAGGTAGAAGAGTCGGCCCTTAAGGGGTATATGAAGCTTCTCTTAGGAGAATAAAAGTTTTGTCAGAAATGGTGAAAATAGGCGCTTGGCTAATGTATTGAGTAATCACTTCTGGGTTGTCTCTAAATATTTGAAGGAGTTTAGAGGAAGAGCCATTAGGTATATTTCTACCACTCTCCCACGCTTCGACCGTTTTCTTAGAGACCCCGAGAGTTGAAGCAAAGGAAACTTGACTCAAACCAAGACTTGTCCGAATTTGTTTAATTTGGTCCTTGTCAAACTTTTCAACGGGGTTGATGGAGATTCGCCTTTTTCTAGCATCAATCTTTCCTTCTTGATATTTGATCGCCTCATTGAAGCCTTTCATTATACTTTTATAAACACTCATTTAACTATCCCCTGTTTTTAAAGCCCTCTTTCACGGTATTAATCATTTGCGAGATATCCCCTTACTGTCAAAATATTTTCATTCTTAACAGATTCCACGAGCAAACCATTCTCCTACGTATAAATTGTCCTAATATTAGTTAGGTTTTTTAATATGTTATTGTTAGGGGCAGATAGGGCGACATTCATCTTAAGCCTTTGAGCTTCATTAGGAGTCTGCCCCTCTGTCCCTAAAACCCCTATTGGTTGATTAAGCCATAGAGCTTGCGTCAAACGGGAGATTGAGTTTGGGACTAATCTTTTAACCCCACCTAAGGAGGTTCTATGATGAGTACCATCATCGGTATCGACGTTTCCCAAAAGAGCTCCTCGTTCTGTATTCTGAGCGACGGAGAAACCCAAGTCATCCACGGTTCGTTTTCTATGGATCGAAATAGATTCGATTCGCTGCTTAAGACTACCTCTCACTTTGAATCCCCTCGCTTTTTCATGGAGTCTACCGGTCGCTACCACATCCCTTTGGCCCATCACCTCTTGCAGAATGGACACACTACGACTATCGTTAACCCAGTATTGGTCAAACAGTTTAGCAACGCTAACACCTTGAGGAAGACCAAGACTGACAAGATTGACGCCCAGCTGGTTGCACGCTACGGTCAGCAGGTGCCAAAGGAGAGGAAGGTTAACCAAAGAGCCATGGACGACCAGAGATTGAGTATTGCACGAAGAAGAGAGCAAGTTGCTGAAGATGTAGCTAAGGTGAAAACTCAACTTAAGGCCGATCTCACTGTGGCTTGGCCAGAACTGCTTGCTTACAATGTATTTACTCAAACTATGCTTAGACTTCTTACTCAGTTTCCGTGTGCTCAAGATGCACAGGAGGCTACTGACGAACGGTTGGCTCTGGCCTTGAAATCTCCAAAAGGAAGAGGAAGAACTATTGGACTCTCTGTTGAAAAGTTGAGGCAACTGGCTAATGAGTCGATTGGCATCGCTTCCTACGGACCGCTGGTCGCTAACAGTGCACACAATTTGCTGTTCCTCGAGCAGAGCCTCAGTCAACTGACGGAGACCTTGGTAGCGCTGGTGAGAGAGACTCAAGATGAAGAGATGGAGATCATCACCAGTATCCCTGGTATTGGTGAAATTACTGCAGCTCACTTCCTTGCTGAAATTGGATCCATCGACCGATTTGAGCGCTACCAGAACCTCATTGCCTTCTGTGGCACCGACCCCAGTATCTATGAGTCGGGTAACATCCTTAAAAGAGGACGAATAACGAAGCGAGGGAACACCAGTTTGCGTAAATACCTCTACTTGATGGCTACTGGAGTCATTAGATGTAACGCCCATCTCAAGGCCTATTACGACAAGAAAAGAGAGGAGGGATTTCCCCATCGAAAGGCGATGGTTGCTTTGATGAACAAAATAATCAAGACACTTTTCGCTATGCTCAAGAAAAAAGAGATGTATATTGTGCCTTCTTGATTCTTTACTCATTCTTTATAGTTGACTCCTAATAATAGACAAAAAAACCCCCTGGCGAAAAGGAGGTTAAACCCAGGGGGAACAAAAAGGAGGTTATGAAAGGTGAATAACTGGCTTTCTTAAACGGAAGTTTATAACCAATCATTTCCTTTCGCTGAGAACATACTTATAAACATAGAAAAAAGCAAGAGGTTTCTTATTATTTTGAAATAGTTCTATTTTTAATTTTTCATAGAGACCGGCTGACGCGTATTCTCCAGTACATCCCTCCATAAACTCCCCTCAACATTGACATGTTTACGCTCCGAAACAGCAACCTTAATGGGGATGTGGACAAACTTGTTGTTGATGAGTGAAATAAGGGCTTGTGTCTTGCCTGCCATCGCAGCATGGACCGCATGAGCTCCTAGGCGAGAGCAGTAGATGGAGTCGTTTGGGTTGGCTTTGGCGCTACGAATAATATAGCTGGGGTCGATATACTTTAACCCAATCTCTATCTTCTCCTTCTTAAAGAACTCCTCAATTTTATCCTTAAGGAAGATTCCTATATCACTAAACCGCACATTACCCGAAGCATCCTCCTCACCGGTGGGGACCACTAGATTTTGACCGGCCCCTTCAGCTACCAAGATTACAGCATGCCCCCGAGCCAAGATCCTCCGCTTAAGGTGGGCTAAGAACCCATTCTCCCCCTCTAGGTCGAAGGGACTCTCGGGGATGAGGCAAAAATTGACATCACTCATTGCTAAGGCGGTGCTGGCGGCAATGAACCCCGATTCACGCCCCATTACCTTAACCAAGCCAATACCGTTAATAGAAGCTTTGGCCTCGGTGTGGGCCCCGATTACAGCAGGAACCGCTTGGGTGACAGCCGTATCGAAGCCAAAAGAGCTCTGGATAAACGAGAGGTCGTTGTCAATAGTCTTAGGCACTCCCACAACTGCAATCTTTAAACCCCGTCGTTTAATCTCTTCTCCAATATCCCAAGCACCACGCAGCGTTCCATCCCCTCCGATGGTAATTAAGATGTTTATATTAAGACGCTCTAGGGAGTCGACAATCTCGCCGACCCTCTCTCCCCCCCCTCTCGAGCTCCCCAAAATAGTCCCCCCCTTCTCTTGGATATCATCAACGATATCGGGGTTGAGGGAGATTATGGGATGGGGGGAGTTCTCTAATAGACCTTGGTAACCAAACTTTATTCCAGAAATACGACGCACCCCATAGCGGTACCAAAAACAGCGGACAACGGCCCTTATCACATTGTTTAGGCCGGGACAAATCCCTCCGCAAGTGACAATAGCAGCATGAACATGGGGTGGATTAAAATAGATCTTCTCGCGTGGTCCGGCTACTTCGACGGTGTCGTGGTAGAGGGGTTCCTCTTCTCCTGAATCGTTAACAAACGCCTCAATACTATAAAGAACCCGCTTGTCTTCACTAACATAATCTGCTAGACCATCGTTGTTCTCTCTCGACATCTCAATCGGAGAGAGGATTTTCGCCTCGCCAAGGGTTGAGATTGTAAAGTCGTACCTGTTCTTTGTCTTGTTTGGTTCCATGTTGACTCCTAGTTCTTTAGTGAACACTTTTTGATTAAGAGTTCGAGCTCTTTAGAAAATTGGCTAAAGGGGGCATTCAGTTGCTCTTTAGCCTCTCTTTGAAACTGGTTGTAGAGGGTTAAAAACTGCTCGCCAAAAGGGGTTAAGCAAGCGCCTTCTCGCTTCGCTCCACCTCGCTTCCGCTCAATAACAGCAACCCCTAAATACTCTTCCAAATTCTTTACCATTGCAAAAGCCTTCGAGTAGGAGATTCCCAGTTTTAGAGCTGCACTACGTAGCGAATTCTCTACTCTGAGTTGCTCTAAAAGCCATAGCACCCCAATCCCCATGAATTTTTGCCCTTCGCTTGTCACAAGGTAGAGTTTGGCCATTATCTCCATAGCTCGCGGCTCCTTCGATAAATCTCCTCAATCAGGGGGGCTAATTGCTCACAATCAACACTCGAATAGGCAATCCGTAAGAGGTCACCCCCTAAGGCTACACTACCGATTTGTCCCTCTTTTAACAACACCTCCCGGAGGGTGTTGGCCTCCCCTTGGGTTTTAAAAGCACAGAAGTAGCCCGAATTGAAAGGAAGTGGTTGTAAAGGTCCCTCTTCTTGGGCAATCGCCTCTTTGACAATCTTGTAGCGCACCTTCATCGCATGGGCGACCCGTTCACACTCTTCTAAATAGCCCTCCCCTTGCATCACCTTCAAGAGGAGCGATTGCCCTATCTTAGAGGCACTTGAAATGGTGGCCCTAACGGCACCAATTGTTTTTTGAATAAGGGCTTCGTAGTGCTCTTCTGCTAACCCTTTAGCCCCATACGTTATAAAGCCAATTCTAAAGCCCCACACTAAAGCCTCTTTGGTGGCTGCGTCGCACTTTACTGCCAAAATATTCTCATGGGCGTCGCATAAGAGGGAGAAGAGGGAGTAGGGGTAAGCCTCACTTGTGTGGACAAGGCCATAGTAGGCGTCGTCGATAACCACCACCAGCGACCGCCCCTGGTTGGCAAAGGAGATTAAGAGGGTGGTTAACTCCTCTACCTCTCTATAAGATGGGGTGTAGCCACTGGGGTTGTTGGGGAAGTTCAGGAGGAGAAAAATCTTCTCAGTTGTTATCTCCTCAAGTGCAGTTTTTAAATTGTCTAAGGTAAAGTTTAAATCTTCATCAAAGAGGGAGGGGCTCTTAATCTTACACCCGCGCCTCACCCCATAGAGGAGGTCGTAGTTGTCCCAACATGGGGACGGAATTACAATCTCATCTGTGGGGTCGAGAAAGAGCTCGCCTGCCAAAGTAAGGGAATGGGTTAACCCCCCACTCACCACCGGAAGGGAAAAAAGTTTACCTTTGAGATGGGGATTTTTACGAATAAGCTCTTTAGACCATAACTGGCGTAACTCCCTCTCTCCCCCTGTTGGGGCATAACCCACCATCTCATCACTCGTTATTAGGGGACTACACCCCTTGAAGAGGGGGTGGGTCATGTAGTGCCCCCCCTCAAGGGCTACCCCTGCGGTAGCATTGGCCCGGGTGGCTAGTTGGGCCGCCTCTTGGCTCTGGGCTACAATCCCCTTAGGGAAGTAGGAGCGCATCCCATAAGAGGAGAGGAGGCGCTCAACGACACTCCCCTTTAAAATTCTATTAAGCTCTGTGGCACCCATCACTTCTCCTCCAATAGTCTTATGAATTGCTCTTCATCAACGATAGTCACCCCTAAGCTTTGAGCTTGTTGTAACTTTGACCCTCCCCCGACACCGGCTAAGAGATGGGTTGTTTTGCTGGTGACGCTACTGGTGGTCCGCCCTCCCCGCTTCTCAATCTCTTTGAGAGCTAAAGAGCGGGGATTAAAGGCCTCAAAGCTCCCGGTAACACACCACACCTGATTACTAAAGAGGGGCTCATATTCTTCCCCACTCTCCTCCTCTTCAAAGGTGAGTCCCGCTTCGATTAAGGCTTCAATCCTATCTCTAAACTCTTTGTCCAAGAGATATTCAAAAAGACTATCGACACTCTTTTCGCCGAGCCCTTTGATGGCCAAAAAGTAGTCTCGATTGTTACTATCAACTAATTCAAAGAGGCGGTGAACCGTTTTAATACCACTATCGACTAAAAGGTCGATCCCTTTCTTGCCAAAATCAGCAATCCCCAGAGCCACTAGGACGCTCCTAAAGGGGCGCTTCTTACTCGCCTCAATTGCCTCTGCTAAGGCACTGCACTTCTTCTCCCCAAACCCCTCTTCGCCAACTAGCTGCAGATAGTCAAAAGTGTAGAGGTGGGGGATATCGTCAATAAAGTGATTATCGTAGAGGAAGTTGACTGTTTCGGGGCCAAACCCCTCAATATCCATCTGGTTACGACCCGCAAAGAAGACGATTCTCCCCTTAACTTGATCGGGACACTGTGTGTTGGGGCAGAAGGTGTGGGCCCCCCGTTCAACCAAAGGAGTGCCACAAGTGGGGCACTTTTGGGGTATCTGCCATGTCTTAAACCCTGCCTCATTCTTCTCTATCACCCGCTCAACGGCCGGGATAACATCACCCCGTTTACTGATTGAGACCCTATCTTGGAGGGCTAGTTCGAGGAGGTTTATGTAGTCTTGGTTATGGAGAGTCACATTGGAGACGACCGAGTTACCCACCTTCACCGGTTTTACCCGGGCAACGGGGGTAATCCTCCCAGTGCGCCCCACCTGAACGTCAATGGCCTCCACCACCGTTTCAGCCTCGGGGGCCTCAAACTTGTAGGCAATTGCCCAGCGGGGGTGGTGACCGGTGTAGCCCAAAAATTCCCTCTCTGCTAATTCATTAACCTTCACAACCAGTCCATCAATCTCATAAGAGAGGTGCTCGCGTCGAGTGCTATGGATTTCTACATACTTCTCAATCGCTTCATAGGCGCCACTCTCCCCCTTGCCTGAGGTGAGATCTTTAGCTAGGGCGCTATTAGTGGCAAAGAGACCATAGCTCTCATTTACATAGAACCCCAACTCTTTTAAGAGCCTTAGCCGTTCGAGGTGGCTTTGGGGTCCCTCCTCGGGGTTGGTGAAGAAGAGCTCGTAACTCAACATCCTCAAAGGGACTTTGGCCGTCTCTGAGCTCTTGAGGCGGCGCAGTGTTCCTGCCGCTAAATTACGGGGGTTGGCAAAGGGGGTCTCGAGGTTACGGTTGAGCGTTTCAAACTGCTCTAAGGGGAGGAACACCTCCCCCCTCACCGCAATATTTAGCGGTTGGGGCAACTTTAGGGGGATGGTCCCAATTGTCTTGGCATTGGTGGTTATGTCGTTACCAACAATCCCATTGCCGCGTGTTACAGCGCGGGAGAGAATCCCTTGTTCGTAGTAGAGGACTAGGGAGACCCCATCAATCTTCTCTTCAACGATATAAGTTAAAGGGTGACCTACCCGCTTATTGCTCTTCTCAATCCACTCTAGAATCCCCGCTGTGGTGTAGGTTTTATCTAGACTGAGCATCATTACAGTATGGGGAACTTCCGGGAACTCACTATTTAGGTCACTGCCCACCCGCAAGGTGGGGGAGTCGACCGCCCTCAATTCAGGATAGCGCTCCTCAAGGGTTTTGAGACGATCGATCATCCGGTCGTACTCCAAGTCGGAGATTAGGGGTTGAGCCTCTTTGTAATAGAGGTCTTGGTGTTTTAACAACTCGCGGGACAGCTGTTCAATCTCTATTTTTGCATGCTCGCGTTTTTCCATAAAGAGAACTCTCCTTGCCCCATAGTATACCTGCTTTCCAATCTTTTGCCATTGCAGACTCTTATGTTAAATGGTATTTTTAGCGTTGAAGGAGCAGCAATAGAGTATGGCTGAAAAGGAAAAAACCGATTCTCAGGTCCTCTACGGAGTAATTGTTAGGGCGACCATTGAGAGGGGCTCTATCTTAGCAACCACCCTCCCTCCCCTCAAAGAGGGGTACTACTCCCTCGATGCCAAAGACCTTGGTAACAACAACTTCATCTCAATTGGGACCAATCAAATCCCCCTCTTTGCCCCCGGCGAGGTCTCCTATAAAGGGGAGCCCATCCTCGCCCTTTTCGGTCTAGATAAAGAGACCTTAATTATTAAAGCAGGGGAGATAGAGTTTGATTTCCAGCTCTCACAAGAGGATATAACCCCCTCAAACATTGAGCCCTTCAAATTTGGCTGGGGAGATATAGGCCCGCTTGAAGAGGGGGAGAGTATCGTTGAGAGGAGTTATACTGATAGCCCCGCCGCAACGACTGAGGACACCCTCTTTAAAGTCTCGACTTGGCTCGATGGCGAGATTCTCAAAGTTGAGGTCCCTACCCAGTGGCCCTTCCATGTACGCGATACAGTGGCCTCTGTCTGTAATCGGACCCAAAAGAGTGTCATTGTCTACCCTCAGGAGCACTTCTCTCCCAAAGATGAGAAGTTGGTTCTCCCCTCTGTTTTAGCGGCTATCGCGGCTTTGG
>DUOJ01000076.1 GCA_012838895.1 Spirochaetales bacterium | reverse complement strand
TTAACCTACCTGCTCGAATTCTTAAAAGCTGAGGCAGGTGCCATTATTTTAGAGAGGGGGGGAGAATTCTTTATCCCATCTTCTCTTGGTATTAAAGATACCAACACAATCCTCTCTAACCCCAACTTATGGAAGTTCTTTGAGAAGAGGGAGGTGCAAAAGCTCTCCCTAGATAAAGACTTAGAGATTGATGGTCTCTTGCTCTCGATTATCCCTAAAGAGGTCTATTCTTTCCCCCTCCTCTACAAAGAAGTTCCACTGGGGCTCTTAGTTGTGGGGACTACCCAGGAGATTTCTGAGCGTCAGTTGCAAACTCTGGAGATGTGTATACAAAGTCTCTCTATCTCCCTCAACAACTCAATTACCTACGACCAACTCCAAAAATTAGCTGCGAATGACCCCCTTACCGGCCTCTATAACCGTCGTTTTGGTCTTCAACGCCTCTCTGAGGAGTTTTCAAGGTCAATTCGCTCCCAGATGCCCCTTGGGATTTTAATGTTTGATATCGACCACTTTAAGCGGGTTAACGACACCTATGGGCACGCCGCAGGAGACCGAGTCTTAATTAACGTTGCTAAGATTGCAACTATGGCAGCCCGTAAGGGGGACTTCGTTATCCGTTATGGGGGGGAGGAGTTTATCATGATCCTCCCTGGAGCGGGTAAAAAGGATTGCCTCTTTATTGGGGAACGCCTAAGGCACATGGTGGAAGAGAGTGTTGTACAGACTGCCGAAGCCCAGATGAAGGTCACTATTAGTGTCGGTTTTGTCTCTTATCCCGAATATGCTGTAGATGATGAGCATGCTCTCACAAAAGCAGCTGATGAAGCCCTCTATCTAGCTAAAGAGAGGGGGAGAAATATGGTAATCTATGCACCCTAGGTGATAGTTCCGTCATCGCCAAAAGTGTGCTATAAATTTATAATAACTCTTTCGAAGCGTTAGAAGGATGGAACTTATCAAAACACTCTTTTTTGTCATAGTTGACAGAGGTAAAGGTAACACTGTTCTACACCAATTAGAGATTCTTGGTGGTAGTAGTGGGACCATTTTTTATGGAGAGGGGACTAGTCATACCAAACAAGTCAAGCGGTCTGATGCTGCCCCTTCACGCAAAGAGATTGTAATGGTCTCAGCTCCCAGTACCCTTCAGGGGGAGCTTCATAAGCTAGTTCAAGAGAGTTTTACTATTGAACGCAAGGGGCACGGAATAGCCTTCTCTGTCCCTTTTGTTGAGTGGGACCCCTCTACCACTAAAAAAAGAACTTCTCTTAAATCAAGTCACCACTGCATTTTTGCAATCGTTGACCGAGGTAAGGGGGGGGAGTGTATCAAAGCCGCCCGTTTAGCGGGAGCGCGGGGAGGGACTGTCGTCCATGGCCATGGAGCAGGGATACCCGTCAACTACTATTTCCCCCTTGCCATCGAGCCACAAAAAGATATAGTGATGGTTTTAGCAGCCTCGGATGAAGTGTCACCCATTAGGGAGGAGATTTATCGAGCTTTGGATTTAGAGAAGCCGGGCAATGGTTTCCTATTTGTTTTGCCTGTGACCCAAATTAGTGGTTTCTTAAAGAGGAGGGCCAAATGAATCTCCTACTAGCTAAAACCAAAGAGGTTATCCTAACCCTAATTCCTGTTGTTGTGTTGGTCTTAATTTTGAGCTTCACCTTCGTTGATATCGAGAGTGACATGATGATACGCTTTCTAATTGGGAGTGGGCTCCTTTTAGTGGGTCTCTCAATCTTCCTTTGGGGAATTGAGATCTCGATGAATCCTATCGGTGAATACATGTCGAAGGAGATAGCCACCTCAAACTCCCTTATCAAGATTTTAATTCTTGGCTTTTTGCTTGGGTTTTTAGTAACTGTTGCCGAACCAGATCTTACCATTTTGGGCAAACAAATTGAGAGTGCTTCGGGGGGGACCCTCAACTCAACGCTCATTGTCTATGTTGTCTCAGCGGGGGTGGGAATCACTATCTCTTTTGGAATTTTGCGCCTCTTGAGAGGTAAACCAAAATTTAACGTTTTTATGACGATTGTCTATGCCATTATTTTAGTCTTAGCTATCTTCAATGCCCCCGAGTTTTTAGCAATCTCGGTTGATGCTTCAGGGGCTACTACTGGAGCTTTAACCACCCCCTTTATCTTAGCACTCACCTTAGGGCTATCAACTATTAAGGGGGGAAAAGACTCTGAGGAGAACTCTTTTGGATTAGTAGGGGTGATGAGTGCAGGGCCAATTTTGTCTATCTTAGCGATGTCACTAATTAGCGGACAACGCCATATCCAGGGTGATGCAGCTGTTTTTTCTCCTGCAAAAGGAGTTTTAGGGCCAATATTGAGTTCAATTCCATCTATTACATTCGAATCACTATTGGCTTTAATTCCATTGACAGTCCTCTTTTTTGTCTTAAATTTTGCCAAGTTTAAAATTCCTAAACGCAAGCTACTTTCAATAGTTGGGGGACTCCTTTTAACTCTTTTTGGGTTAATCCTCTTCTTCACCGGAGTCAACTCAGGCTTTATGGATATGGGGTGGGTTATAGGGATGCAAATAGCGGCTCTCGATTATCGTCTCCTAGTTATAATAGGCTTTCTATTGGGGATGATTATTGTCTTAATGGAGCCGGCTGTCCACGTTTTAGGAGAACAAATTGAAGAGGTTACAGCGGGGCATATCCCCATTAAACTGATTAAGATTACCCTCTCCTTAGGCGTTGCCATTGCAATTGCCCTCTCTATGGTGCGTATCATATTCCCATCGGTCCAACTTTGGTATTTCCTCCTCCCCGGTTTTGGGTTGGGGATTCTCCTCTCTTACTGGGCTGAGCCGGTTTTTGTCGGAATAGCCTTTGATGCAGGTGGGGTCGCTTCGGGGCCTATGACCGCCACTTTTGCCCTAGCCTTTGCCCAAGGAGCTGCCACAGTCATCCCTACAGCCAATGTCTTGGTTGATGGGTTTGGAATTATTGCGATGGTCGCAATGGCGCCTGTCTTCTCGCTGATGGTCTTGGGGGTAATTTTTAAACGTAAAGCCCGTCTCTACCCCGTACCTGAAGAAATTGAGTATGTAGCAGAGGAGGGAACGTTGGCAACAGGCGTTGGTCACAGCTGTATTATGGCGGTGGTCAACCGGGGGTACGGTGAAGAGGTGGTCCTTCTTGCCCGCCAAAATGGGGCAACAGGAGCTACCATTCTTAATGCTAGGGGTAGTGATGAAAAGGGGTTGAGAATTCCTTTGGTAAATATAGAGGTACAACCTGAGAAGGAGATTATCCTCCTTATCACCGATGCTCAAGTGAGCTCCAAGGTGGCTACCCAATTGGGTAAAATGGACCATCTTGTGGTTGATGGGAAACTAGCTCTCTATCTATCACCAGCCGAGGCATTAGTTAAGGAGCTTCCCCCCCTTAAATGATTTAGTGCTATCGCGTGCTATCAGTTTAGGGGCTAAAGTTTTCTGTATTAGCTTACCGTTGGGGGCTTCGATTGAACCAATCAATTTGCTCACTGCCAGGGTCGTCATCTTGTGGTAGTCGATAGCAATTGAGCTGAGAGAGATGCGATCGAGGACTGAGAATTCGAGGTTGTCGATACCTATTAAGGCTAAGTCAGATCCAACTTTTATCCCATTTTTCTCAGCACTCTGCATCACTCCGTAGGCGACATAGTCGTTGACACACAAAATAGCATCATAGGGACCTCGCCCCTGGC
>DUOJ01000075.1 GCA_012838895.1 Spirochaetales bacterium | reverse complement strand
CAAGAGCTCTTAGATTTTTGCCGCGCCAAAGGGATTTTCTTAATCAGTGACGAAGTCTACCGCGAGTTTGTCTATGAGAGTGAGCCTTTTAGTGTGTTGCAACTTCCCAATAGCGACCGCAATGCCATTGTGATTGATAGCCTTTCAAAACGCTACAGTGCCTGTGGAACCCGCGTTGGGATGATAGTAACTCGCAATAGAGAACTTCTACAGCAGATTTTAAAGATGTCGCAAGCGCGCCTCTGCCCCGCCACCATGGAGCAAGATGGAGCCATTGGACTCCTCAATAGTGGGGATGATGAAATAATCGCGATGCGCGAAGTCTACCGCAACAGGATTACAACCCTCTGTGACGGACTCGAGTCGATTAAAGGGGTCGCATGTCACCGTCCCAAGGGGGCCTTCTATATGATGGTGCGCCTCCCTGTGGAGAATACCGACCTCTTTGCCGAATATATGGTCTCCAATGTTAGAGTTGATGGGAAGACCCTCTTAGTGGCCCCCGCCAAGGGGTTCTACTTAACTCCCGGGCTGGGAGAGAGTGAAGTGCGCATGGCAGCCGTGATGGAGGAGTCTGCCCTCCTAGATGTCGTTAAAGTGCTTGAGGTGGCTATAAAAGAGTATAACGGTTAAATCCAGGGCTCCTTGCTAACTCTTCTCAACTGAAAGTGGTCAATCATGGCCGACCCTCGATTGGCTAAGATGAACCAGATGAGGGCGCTAATCTCTTCGGGGTTTATGAGGCTTTGGGTCTCTAAATCGGGCCTCACCGACTCAATCATCTCGGTGGAGACCCCACCGGGAGAGATTGTATAAATCCTGATATCTTCTTGTTGAACCTCTTTGGCAAACGACTTGGTGAAGCCAATCAGGGCGTGTTTGCTAGCCGAGTAGGCGCTCTGTAATTCGTAGCCAGTATGGCCAACCACCGAAGCAATCTGGATGATTGTAGGGGCTGCCGATTTCTTTAGCCAAGGGAGAACACTTTGGCAGAGGAAGAAGGGGGCTCTAGCGTTGATGTTCATGATGGTGTTCCACTCCTCAACAGTGGTCTTCTCGAGAGGTTTGTTGAGGGAGATCCCCGCATTGTTAATCAGTAGATCAATCGACCCAAGGGCTTCCCCCCCATTTTGTATCAGTTGAGCGGGGGCTTCTGGCAGGGCTAAGTCGCTAACTACAGTGTGGACCTCAACGTCTGGTGATTTAGCACTAAGATGCTCTTTGGCCGCCCGCAGACGCTCCTCATCCCTACCGGCAATACAGACGTTGATTCCATTAGCAGTGAGCTTCTCAGCTATCTTCAACCCGATACCCCTTGAACCTCCGGTTATAAGGGCGTTCTTTACAGCAATTTCCATTCTTTTCTCCTTAGAGGGGGACTCCTAGGAGACCCATGGCAACTGCCACAACTCCAGAGACCCCGATTATTATGATTGGGTTAATTTTCTTTATTCGTATAATTACAAAACCGATTACAAAAAGGACTACAGCAAACCACGAGAGGGTGCCGGTAGTTGAGTAGAGAGCGTGGATTAACATCGTCAATCCTGCCGAAGCAATGAGGGCAACTACCGCAGGCCTTAAGCCGTAGAGAATCCCCTGCATCACTTTCAAGCTCTTATAGCGGTAGTAAATGAAAGCGAGGGTGATAACAATCACAAAGGGGGGAAAGACGTTGCCTAAAGTGGCAATAACGGAACCCAAGATCCCACCCATTTTAGCCCCCACAAAGCTGGCGGCATTGATTGAGATTGGCCCTGGAGTCATCTGAGAGATTGTCACTACATCGGCAAACTCTTGCATGGTGAGCCATCCCCGAATATTAACCACCTGCTCTTGAATGAGGGGGAGGGCCACATACCCCCCTCCGAAGCTGAAGAGGCCTATCTGGAAGAAAGACCAAAAGAGTTGCAGGTAGATCATTTGAGGGGCCTCTTTATTAGGGTAAGAACACCAATAATAGCGCTCACAAGGAGCACTATAATTACATCAACCTTGAAGAGGGCGGCGGCAATAAAAGCCCCCACCATCAACAAAATAGGGATAACCTTCCTATTTTTAATAACAGTAGTCGCTAAGGTGACAACAGCATCCAAGATTACAGCCGCTACACCAACTCCCATTCCAAAAAACAACATCTGGAAAATTGGGTTATTTTGGATGGCGCTGTAAACATAGGAGATTACAGTGAGGATGATAAGGGGGGGGAGAACTGTCCCCATGAGGGAGACAATTGCCCCCGCTATATGGGCAATTTTATAGCCCACTAAAATTGAGGTGTTAACCGCGATGGGGCCAGGGGCTGACTGACCAATAGCGATAAGGTCAAGCATCTCCTCCTCTTTAATCCATTGGAGTTTCTCAACAAATGTTTTTTGCATCAGGGGGACAATTACATAGCCTCCACCTAGAGTAAAGGCACTAAGGATAAAAGTTGAAGAGAAGAGTTTCCAAAAGAGGGTCCGCTTAGGGAGCTCAGAATAAGGCATGCTTTACTCTACCACAGAGTCGTTAATAGGGACAATATCTAGCTAATGGCTACCTCTAAAGCCAACTCAATCATCTCTGATAAAGTCTGCTCCCTCTCTTGAGCACTCATCTTCTCACCCGTGAAAGGAAGGTCACTCACCGTCAGGAGGGCTAGGGCCTCAACATTGCCCATCTGCGCCTCTAGGTAGAGGGTGGCGGCCTCCATCTCAACGGCTAAGATTCCCAGGTCTTGCCACCCTTCAAGAGCTTTGGTCCCTTCGGGGGTGTAGAAGAGGTCGCTGGAGAGGACAACTCCCACCTTGAGGGGGATTCCTTTAGTTCCAGCTATTTGGTGGGCCTTTTTGAGGAGATTGAACGAAGCTGCTGGGGTAATAGTACCCCTTATGTTGAGTTGTTGGTTGAAGTTGCTATCGTAACTGGCGGCACTGGCCCCAATAAGGTCTCCCACTTTTAGGCTGGGGTGTAAGCCCCCGGCTGAGCCAACTCTAATTAGCCGTTTTACCCCGTAGCCATGGATCAATTCGTGGGCATAAATTGCCATTGATGGAGCCCCCATGCCACTACCTTGAACAGAGACTCTTTGCTCCTTGTAGGTGCCGGTGTACCCCAGCATCCCCCTAACCTGCGAGTAATTAACCGGATTATCGAGATAGTTCTCTGCTATAAATTTAGCCCTTAAAGGGTCGCCAGGTAATAAGATTGTTTGGGCAATCTCTCCCTCTTTGGCACTGTTGTGAACGGTTGGTACTT
>DUOJ01000074.1 GCA_012838895.1 Spirochaetales bacterium | reverse complement strand
GGCTCTTCTTTGTCATAGCTACAATTGTAGCTATCTTTAGACAAAAAGTCAACCCATAATCGTTCTTAATTTGTATTAATTAAAGTAATTAATCAAACTTATAGTTATATTTGGGAGGGAATTTGGGTTAAACTAACGAGGTGACCACCTACTTGGCTAGAAGTTTAGTCACAAAGTGGAGAATATTTCCCCAAATTTGGTAAAAGTCCCCTTAAATTGATCTGCTCCGTTTTGGTGTGGTCATCAACTAAGATGTCGCTCCAATTAAAAAATCATGGTGGGTTAAGATATAGAGGTCACAGCGCTTTGAAAAGTAGTTTCGGGAGGCCCCATTAAGGAGAAGATATTGTCAAAGGCACTGGAAAAGTCGATTAAAAAATTGTCCATGTATAAATAGACCGTTTTGTTTAACATAATCACTCAATAAACCGCTACGCAAAAGCCCATTAAGGAGAGCAAAAAGATTAGTACCCCCAAGATAGCTTGGACTATTACCGCCCTTAAAGCTCCTCGACGAGTCTCCGATTTATCGAGCACAAGGGCAATTACTAAGCCAACAACGGGCAAAATTAGGGTTAAGAAAAAACCTCCCCAAAAGGAGCCCTCATCGTACCCCTTCTGTGGAGAATAGGAGTGGGTCACTCTAATGTCGCTACTGCTGGATGGGGAAGATTTTTGACGTAACTCAGTAAAGACAATTTCCCCCTTATCATCAAAGTAGAGAAAAACCTCATCACCTGTATTTACCTCAAAATTGAAGAGCGTCTTTGAGATTTGTTCTGTTTTTCCACTCTCCAGTAGGGTTGTAACGGTAGTATAGCTAACACCGATTATTTTACCGATTTGTCTATTTTGCATTTTTCTCTCCCTTTATTCAGCGATTATAACTTAGGGTGGGGGGACAATCTAGCCCAGATAAATTAGCGACTAAATCTTGAAGAGCCTACGTTTGGTTATAATGAGATTAAGTAAATATTAATATCTCTTTACCGTGTAGCAAAAAACTCTTATATTGTTATAGCAAGCGTGCTGATCTTGCAAAGTGATAGCCTTGAGTGGGTGATAACCCAGAAGGGAGATTAGCGATTTTGAAAGGTAGAGGGAAAATAAATAAGCGTCTCTTTCTGTTACTCCTTTCCCTGTTTTTAGGTTCAACTGTTTTTGGTGTAATTACTGCCACCTATTCTGCTGCCCCCTATATTACTCTGAAAAAAGGGAATGAGGTTTCTACCCCCAATACTCCGGCAGGAACCTTCTCCAGCGGTAACATGGTTATCTACTTAGGGACCATCTCTATTACAAAAGGGGCTGGCGATAAATACTATCGGCCTCTTTTAGAGAACTACTTCACCGTAGACCATATTTATATATATGGCCCCCACGCTGGGTGGCAACAAAACTATAGTGAATTTCAAGTTTATGCTAAGAATTCAATGCAGGGCCAAGCTAACAAGATATGGCTGGCAGATCAAGAAACCCCTTTATACAATTGGTCTAATACAGAGATAACCAATAACCCCTTTGTGGTCGATCTTTTTTTAGTAAGTATCGCAGAAGCTTTTCGATTCGATGAAAATGCGACTTACAGCATGCTGCCAGGGACGTTAGGCTCCTTTAACATTAAGGTCTCAATAACTACAAACTATGTAGAACAGTATATTTCTGTTAACAACCAATCGATCCCTCCTGGGGGTTCTCCTCCTGCTGACCCAATTCCGATTCCCGAAGATGGCCCGGGTGCCCCTATCCCCGAAATCCCTGTTGGGGATCCTCCTCAACCTCTGATGTTTCAAATAAATATTATTGATGATAGCCCCTTTATTTTGAGCCAAGCGTATGGCAATACTGGGGTAAAAGTTGCTACCACAGAGGTTATCGTGGTCAACGGAGAGGCAGGGCAAACTTATGGTGTCCAAGTTAAATTCACCAATCCACAAAATGCCACTACCTTCTCGCTCCGACCCAAAGATAAGCCCAATGGGTATGCCATCCCCTATAGACTGAAGTTTGGAAGTATCAACAATGTAGTGGGTAATAGTTTGTACGATTGGAACAACCTCTCTCCTACAAGTATTAATTCTAGGGAGATAAAGGTCTACGATGTTAGTGAAACTGCGGTTAGTAATGCCCCCTCCGGAGTCTTTGAGGATACAATCTTGGTTGAAATATTTTCTACCAACTAGCGTTAATTTGGATTTAGAGCCATTCTCTTTACTGTTTCTCTATTAATTCTTATATTCATAACTACAACGAGGAGTTACTACTACTCGTGAGTAGGGATATTTAGTGAGTAGTAAGAACTATTATCATGGATTGAAAAATATTAAGGAATGGATAAAATTATTAAAAAAATACTCATTTTTCTACTCTTAGCCCTTGTTTTAAATCAAGGACTTTTTAGTGAAGTTACGGCGACCTATACCCCTGCGACCACTGTTTACTTTAAAAAAGGGGGTGAGGTCTATACTACCAATACCCCTGCAGGAAGCTTTTCCAATAACTACTTAGTTGCCTACTTAGGGACCATAACGATTACTAAAGGACCCAATGATCGCTACTGGGACCCCTTTTTGGTCAATATTAATACTGCTTCAAATGTCTCATTTGTTGGACCCTTTTTTGGGTGGGGAGGGGAGGGAGATAAAATCACTCAACTCAGGATTTACGGTAAAAGCTCTATGCAAAGTGCTCCGGTAGTGTATTGGCTTTCTAATGCGACATGGCCCTTGGAGAGTTGGTATGGTACAGAAATTACCGACAACCCATACGTTGTAGACCTATTTTTAAAGAGTGAGTATGACGCTACATTGTATGACGAAAATGCAACCTACTCCATCCCGGCCGGGGAGTTGGGCTCTTTCAATATTAAGATTACTACAGATTTAGAACATAAAGTTGAAAAATATGTCTCTGTCAATGGACAAGCAATCCCTTCCGATGGGAGTGCTCCTGCAACTTCTGTCCCTATTCCTGAAGCTGGGGCAGGGGCACCTATTACAAATATCCCGATAGGGGATATCCCCTTACCCCTCTCGTTCCATGTAAACATTAGAAATGAGTCTCCCTTTAACCTAAACCATGCCTATGGGAGCACTGGGGTAAAAGTAGCTACCACTGAGGTTGTAATTTCTAATGGGGAGGCTGGTAAGAACTATAATATCAAGGTGAAGTTCACCAATCCCCAAAACTCCTCCTCCTTCACCCTCCGCCCAAAAGATAAGCCTTACGGCTACTCGATCCCCTATAAATTGAGATTTGGAGATACCAACAATATTGCTGGTGGTACCCTATACGATTGGAACAACCTTATAAGTACCAATGTTAATAGTAGAGAGATCATGATTTATGATGTTAATGAAACAGTGGCTGGTAATGCTCCTGCGGGAACATACGAAGATACTATCACGGTTGAAATCCTTACGACAGACTAAGAGTACCTCTATCTCATAGGTGGTAATTCTAGGGATATTAAGGTCTACGATATTAGTGAAACGGTGGCTGGTAATGCCCCAGCTTGAGTCTTTGAGGGTACAATTTTAGTAGAAATCTTCTCTGCCTACTGATTAAACTACCATATTTGGAATCATTCTCTGGATAATCCTGCAATCTTCACCACCTTAATCCGGAAAAATTTCACCAGGTAAATCCTAATATTTCTCACCACTCAAGTAGCCGGGGAGATTATCCCCGACAATGAGATTTAATTGAGCTCAATAATCATTGCACCTTCGGTGAGGGTGTGGAACATTGAGTCTCTGTAGCTGGTATTAGTTTCCATTAGGTCTCTCCATAAGTCTGGGTGAGAATGGGAGACTAGGATGGTCCCCCCATTTTTTGGACGGTAGTCCATAATCTCACGCATAAGCATTAATTCATTCTGGCTCATAGGAGAGTTCATCCAATCATCGACAATTAGGCAAGGGATGGTTCGAAGTTCTTCAAGTTCTTCTTGAAGGAGACCGCCAGTACGTTTTGCATCAATAAGTCTGCTGAGTAGATCAAAGTATCGTATGTACCTTGTCCTCCTACTGAGCCTACAGGCCGAGGCCCCGATTGCACAACCTAGGTAAGTGGTTCCACTCTTCGGTCCACCATGAATT
>DUOJ01000073.1 GCA_012838895.1 Spirochaetales bacterium | reverse complement strand
GACGTAGACAATTCTTTCAGCACCCAGTATTGTTAAGATATTAAGGACCTCTCTATCAAGTCCCTCCCGTGGAGGATCAACGATGATTGTATCTACTTGGGGCAGTGCCTCCCTTTTGACCCACATCTCCAAAGGAATGGGGACAAACTGGGTCTCCTTTAAGTTCCTCTTAGCGAGCTCTAAACAACGCCGATCTCTCTCCACGGCAATTACCTGGCGCCCCTCCCCCTCAAGGAAGGCGGCAAAGGTGCCCACTCCAGAGTAGAGGTCAAGAATTCTCTCTCCCCTGACCGTCTCTTTAACATAGGTGACCAGTTCTGGGAGGATATAGTGGTTGGACTGGAAGAAGGCTTTGGCATCGCAGTAGAGGGTTTTGTCATTCACTGTTAATGCAACTGGACGGCGAGTGAAGGTCACTTCACTTTCACCAGCTAGGGCATTTACACTCCCAATTCGCTGTTTTAGTAACTCTCCCCGCTTCTCTTTCAGGTAGAGATTGAGCTGGTCACAGAGGACAGGGCAGTAGTCGATAGTGACCAAGGTATTGCTTTGGCGTTCTAAGAAGCCCACCTTATTACCTTGGGTGTGAAAGCGGACCCTATTGCGGTAGCCCCACTCATCTTTAACGACACTTCCAAGGAACTCAATTTGAGAGAGGTCGATTTTCCCTATCCGCTCCAAGTTCTCGCGTACCATCATCTCTTTATAGGCAACTTGACTTGTGTTGTCGATAAACTGGAAGTCACACCCTCCACACCTTCCGTAAAAGGGGCACTTGGGGGTGATCCTCTGTGGGGAGGGCTCTAAAATCTCAACTATTTTAGCGCGGTTAAAATCCCCCTTCTCCTCGGTTAGCTCAACCAAGAGCCTCTCCCCTGGGATTGCCTCAGGTACAAAGACAACCTTCCCCTCGTGGCGTGCAAGGGCCTCCCCCTTACTCACCATCTTCTCTATGGTGAGTTCAATTCTCCTCTTCATAACCTACCAAGTGGCAAAATTCGTCGACGTACTGCTTAACGATTGCCATGCTCCCTTGCCAGAATTCTTTTTTAGTAATATCGAGGGAAGCTGAAGCAGCCACCTTCTCGCCACTATTTTGACCACTGTAGAGGAGTAGTTCATCATAGCGCTTTGCAAAATTGTCCTCACCCTTACCCAAATGGTAGACTCCAAGGCCAAAGAGGAGACCAAAGGCGTAGGGGAAGTTGTAGAAGGAGAGGCTACTGCGGTAGTAGTGCCCCTTCACTGCCCACATGTAGGGGTGGAGCGCCTCACTATCGAGGCCATCACCGTAGCTCCTCTTTTGGGCGTCAATCATAATGGCACTAATTTGAGAGGGGGTTAAATCTCCCTCTTTTCTCCTCTCAAAGAACTCTTTCTCGAAGTAGAAGCGACTAAGGATATCGACACAAGTTTGGGTAGAATCTTGGAGGAACTCCTCAATTAAGAGGATCCGCTCTTGGTCACTACTATCTTGAAGAGCCCCCTCAAAGATTAAGAGTTCACTGAAGATTGAAGCGGTCTCAGCCAGTGTCATGGGGTATTGATTTAAGAGGTAGGGTAACTTTGATGTTATATAGTCGTGGTAGGCGTGCCCCAACTCGTGGGCTACGGTGCGGACGCTATTGTAAGAGTTGTCCCAGTTGGCCAATATTCTGGTCTCTTTACGTAGGGGAAATGAGGTGCAGTAGGCTCCTCCCACTTTCCCTTCGCGAGGTTCACTGTCAATCCAATTCTTCTCAAAGGCTCGGTCGGCAAACTCCCCCATTGGAGGGTGGAATTTTGTGAAGAGGTCGACAATAATCGAACGCCCCTCCTCAAAACTGTAGCTCCTCCCCTCTTCTCCAAGGGGGGCAAAGAGGTCGTAAAAGGCTAATTTTTCTATCCCTAAGGCATGGGCCTTAGCTTTTAGATAGCGCCTAAAGTGGGGCAAGTTCTCCTCAATTGTCCCAATCAGTAGGTTCAAAACCTCTTCGCTAATACGCGCTTGCTTCAGTGACTCTTCAAGGGGAGAGGAGTAACCGCGCCTCTTACCGAGGGAGATTGTGGCCCCTTTCACCCCATTGAGGGCGTAGGCAAAAGCGGTGGCGTGCTCCTCAAAGACCTCTAGCTCCTTCTCAAAGGCAGCTGCGCGCACCGCACGGTCTCTGTCAAAAGCAAGTGACCTCAACTCAATGACTGTCTTTCTCTCTCCGTTGAGCTCATTTGTAGCTTGAGAAGAGATTGCCTCTTGAAGGCGGGAGAAAGCATCACTTCCTGAACGATTTAGGTCGGCTGCTAAAGCCTCTTCAGCTTCACTCATTGTATGGCGTTGTTGGTCAATTAACTCTTCAATAACAAACCTAAATTGGTGGAGTTCTCCCCCTTCGCCTATTAGTGGAGTTAGCTCCTCTTGTCGTTCAGCTAACGTTTTTATGAACAGAATATGGATTCTCTGCAACTCTAAGGTAGCCTCTTCAACTCTGCTAAACCCTCTAAGGTAGGCTTCGTTGCCGGTGTCAACTGAGAGGTTGGCATAGGTGTAGGCGCCAAGGGTGATTCCAGTCTCAAGAAGGTGTTGATACTTCTCTAACAACTCAACGAGGTCGCCTTGTAACAACCCTTCCACCTCTTTAGCTAGAGGTGCCAGTGCTGCTAAGTCGTTATTAAATTCTTCGCTCTCAATCCCAGGATAGATGGTCTCTAATGACCAATGAGGCAGTTTTTTCATTTACATCTCTCCTTATTATAGATCTAATTGGTAATCAGCAATTTTGTTAATAAGGGTGCGCCTTGAGATCCCCAGCTCTTCAGCGGCCCGGGTACGATTCCCCTCCCAGCGGTGGAGCGACCTAATTATAG
>DUOJ01000072.1 GCA_012838895.1 Spirochaetales bacterium | reverse complement strand
TGCATCAATAAGTCTGCTGAGTAGATCAAAGTATCGTATGTACCTTGTCCTCCTACTGAGCCTACAGGCCGAGGCCCCGATTGCACAACCTAGGTAAGTGGTTCCACTCTTCGGTCCACCATGAATTTATGGTAAAAAAAACTGCAAGGCGTTACCCTTGCAGTCTATCGGGCTGAGTGGATTTGAACCACCGACCCCATGTCCCCCAGACATGTACGCTAAACCCCTGCGCTACAGCCCGTTCATCGAGAGAGAACATACCACAATAGGGGGAAGGGTGTCAATAAAAGCAGTTCTTTTATTTAATTGAGTCCTATTGTGACACAAGAATGGTAGTTTTATAGCTATTAAGGGGATATCCTAACAATATGGAGGGGAAGGTCCTATTAGAATTGACACAAGTCTGCCTATCTTCTATATTATTGGTATAAATGGGCGGATATAAATATATATTTTAATTATGGGGTTTAGAATGAGTAAAGGTCACGAAATAGAAAAAAGTACTTTGCACTCACTGCATATGAGTGGTATGATTCACCGTATGAATAGATTAAAAGTAAAGATAATGGTGTTTCTGCTGTTAATCTTCACTGTCGTGCCTGTGTTTGCTTTCCAGTTTTCCCCACTTGAGCAAACATTTGCACCATCAGGGGTAAATAGTACGAAAACCTATACAATCGTTAACGACTCCAACGATAGTATTGCTATCGAGATATCTGCCTTAACTAGAGATATCGATAGCGCTGGTAAAGAGAAAAATGAGAACGCTGCAGCGTATTTCTCTATTGTCCCTAGTAAGGTGATTTTGAAACCCCAAAGCTCCCAGATAGTTAGGGTTCAATACCGTGGACCACGGACCGTCCCTACTGAGATGGCATTTAGACTTAGAGCAGAACAGATCCCCTACTCAATGGGGAGGGCAACTGAAGGGCAGAGTATGTTTAACTTCCTCTATGTCTATACAACTAGCCTTTATGTTAGTCCTACCCGCACCACAACCAAAGTACAAGTTGATCAAGTTGTACCAGTTATTACTAGTGATGGACGTGAAGCGCTCAGTTTGACAATTTCAAACACTGGGACGATTCACCAAATACTAAATGGTGTAAAAGTTGAAGTTATTAACAATGCTACACGACAAAGTGTAGTCTATGAAGGTGCTGCTTTAGGAGTAGTTAATGGGCTTAACCTTTTGGCCGGCAAAACGGTTACCGTACAGGTTGCTTGGCCA
Organism: Spirochaetales bacterium; assembly: GCA_012838895.1. GTDB lineage: Bacteria > Spirochaetota > Spirochaetia > Sphaerochaetales > Sphaerochaetaceae > DUOJ01. The sequence goes on along the minus strand of DUOJ01000072.1, from coordinate 21,645 downwards.
CAAAACATGACTTTCCCTAAAGATTTGGCCGCGGCAGAAAAGGTATTCACAGCCAAAGTTTCGTACAATAACTAGTTTGGTTGAGGGTCCATAGGCGATGGCCGCTAGGAGAGTTAAAACTGTAACCGCTTTGGTGGTTGTACTTCTCTATGCAATCGCTTTACTACTTGTTTTGACTATTTGTTCATCACCCCCTCGAGAGGAGGCTCCCCCTGAAGTGATTCAAGAGGAGCCTTTTGCTACTCTTCCCCCTGCTGAAGAGCCACCTATAGTCGATTTGGTAGTTGAAGAAGAACCTCTCGTAGAAGATGTTGTTATCCCAATAGTAGAAGAAGAGCCTATCTCAAAAATAGAGGAAGAACCTCCCGTTGAAGAGGAGATTGTTCCAATTATTGTGCCAATAGTCGTCGAAGAGCCTCCTTTTGAGGAGGAGGTTCAAGTTCTGCCTCCACCGGAAGAGGAGTTCTACTCCCCTTGGGATGATTGGGAAGAGCCCTTCGATGACTTTATGTGGGCAGATGACGATGAATATGACATCTGGGCCGACTTCTTTGTCGCAGGGGAGGAGGACTACGCTCTATTCTTCGATGGAACCTACTATGTTCCCCTCTTTGTTAACGATGAGTATCTGGGCGACTTGAGTGTCACCTTTGGGGATGAAGATATCTTTATCAACGTCGGTGAGTTAAAGAAATTGGTTGGCAGCCTCTTAGTTGCAGATGTGCGTGACGAACTCTTTGGGGAAGTAGGTGAAGAGTTACCTTTGGAAGAGCTCAATGCAAAGGGTGTTGACGCCTGGTTTGATTACAACTTATTTGAGCTCTACCTCACTTTTTCTACCGAGATGATGCCCATCCGTACCCTCTCCCTTAACCCTGGGAGACTGTTAAAGTATTCCACTTATAGCATGGGGGGGAGTGAGTTTATCGAGCCAACTAAATTTTCTTGGTATAGTAACTACTCAATCTACTCTCTCCTCTCTCTGAGTGAGCACAACGACTGGAAAATATCGCCAACTTCCCTTTTCACCATGCAGTCGCACAACTCAATTTCACTCTTCAATGTTGCCTTTGATTTCTCTTACAGTTTCCACCCTGGGCAAGCTTACCGTGAATACCTGTCTGATAAATGGTCAACGGAAATAAGTGACTACCTCTCATTCTATGGAATTCAAGGGTTTTACGACTTCCAATCAAAGAGTCTGCGCCTCACCTTTGGTAACGTCAACGACTATCTAGGATTATCACGCGATACAATCGGAATTGCCCTTGAAAAGCGCTATAGCTACGGTGACGTAAAGGCGAAAGGGCACCAGATGGAATATTTGGTGGAGTTTGACGAACCCTCTACAGTAGAGGTCTTTATTAACGAAAAGAGTGTCTATCGGCGTCAACTTCAAGCAGGAATCTATAACCTTAAAGACTTCTCATTTACCCAAGGAGCCAACCGGGTTAGGGTGGAGGTTACCCCCCTCTCTGATGAGGATGCAACCCGTGAATACGAGTTCGATTTGGGGTACGATTCCCGTCTCCTTAGCAAGGGAGATACCCTCTATACACTAAGCCTCTCTATGCCCCAAATTGATCCCACTAGGACCACCTTCAGAGCTGAACAACACATTGGATTGACCCATACCATCTCTGCTTCTTATAACTTAAGGGCGAGTCCATCGGCCATCTATCTGGGGTTGAATACTATTATTGCCACCACTTTTGGAACTTTTGACGTGTTAGGGGGGGCTAGTTACAGCAAACCCTACGCTTTTGGCTATTTTGGTCAGCTTGGTTATAGGGTGGGGTTGAGTGATGACTCTATTTTAAACTCTTTTGACTTGACACTTGGCTACCGCAATGCCCGCTACAATGAGCAGGTTAATATCTCCCCCTCATCGACAGTCTCACTTGGAGACGATCGCCTCAACTTCTCCCTCTCACTCTCTGGGAAATTACCCTTAAGTATTAATTACTCCTTCAGCGGAAGTCTCGAATGGAGAGTTGGAGAGCCAGGCATCGACTGGAGGGCCTCACTTAACTTGGGTCTCCATATTATCCCCAAATTACCCATTAGTGATTCAATTTCAATTTCTCAAGGTAGCGATGATGCAAAGGCGACAATTAGGGGACAAATGAGTCTCAGTTATTCCTTTACCCCCTCTCTCAGCGCATCAACTTCAACCAACTTCCAAAGCTGGCCCTCTTTTAACGCCAACTGGAGAATACTCAATACTCAGCGTAGTAACCTCAATTTCTCTCTCAGCAGCTTCCACTTTGAAGATCCGCTACAGCACCAAGGGAGTCTCTCTTATAGCTACAGTGGCTCTGCCTTCGGTTTGTCAGTAAGGCAACAGTACAGCGATGGTTTTAAACGTTTCAACACCAGCTTAAGCTTGAATACCGCCTTAGCCTTCGCCAACGGGATGTTGGGAATCACCCGCTCAATAGGGGAGAACTTCCTCTTGGTTAAACCGACCGGCGCCCTCAAGGGAAGTGATATCGCAGTAACCAAGACGATGACGACAGCCCCTGATCCCCTTCCTAAAATCTTTGGAGTGGGGCTCTTCAGTGGAATCAGCAGTAACATAGAGAACAACGTCGTAATCTATGGGGTGGGAGAGTCGGCGATGAGTAGCGGAGCCTCCTTTGTCTACGACTTCATCCCCCGACCACGCCAGGGGTATGCTATTAGAATTAGTAGTGAGATGACCCACGCCGTGGTTGGTACACTTCTACACACCGCCAACTCTGCCTACTCCCGTTATGCCACCAACCTCTACAAGGTTGAGTACGATGAGGAGGGGTGGGAGATCTTAGTTCCCGATGAGAGCCTCTATATCTTCACTGATGAGAGTGGTTTCTTCTACCTCGATGGGGTGGCTAAAGGTGAGTACCAGTTCAGCCTCTACCTCCCCAAGAGTAGTGAGGATGACCCCCCCATCGATATCCGCATAAACATTGAGCCCGAAAGAGATGATAAGGCGACCGTCTTTGTTATTGAGACCTTCATCGCTGATGAGTTCTCACAGCGCCTCGATTTTGAAAACTTTGACAGGATGATGGGCATTGAGGTTGAAGACCCCCTCATCGACGATGAGGGACACTTCCACATCCCAATTATCGATACAATGGATGAGGAGACTTTCTGGGATGTCTACTACCCCTCAAGGGCGATAATTGCCTCCTACCATGAAGAGATTGAATTATCGGGAGACTCCATTGTTGAGCGACTGCCTAGTGAAAAGTTCAGTGGTTCGGCTTTTAACAGGATGTCGACTGAAGAGCAACAACGATACATCAACATGATGCGCTTAAATTCTATCTTGAAACCTTATATAGATGCCATTCTCCCCCAAAGGGGAGCTCAGGAGAGTGTGGTCGCCCCTTAAGATTGCTTGATTCGTTTTGTTTTAAAAGTTAGAATAGATACCATGCGAAGCGAATTAATTAACAAGATTTTCACAGTAGAGGCGGAAGCTGAAAAAATAGTCCAAGAAGCTAAGGACCAGGGGAGAAAAATGGTCACTCAAGCCCGTCTTGAGGGGGACCAGGCTTTACATGTCGCCGGTGAAAAGGCAGCCCAAGACCGAGAGAGAGCTATTTTAGAGGCTCAAGAAGCCTCTGATAGACGACTCAAAGAGGAGCAGGAGATATTAGAAAAACAAGAGAGAGAGGAGATTGATTTAGAAGCGTGTGTTGAGCGATTAGCTTCACAGATGGTCACCCTTTTAAGTGGTACCACTCTTAGGGAGCAGTCGCAGTGAGCATTGGTGCTTTAAGCCGGTATGCGTTTATCAATGCTAAATTGAAAAGTCGCATTACTTCGATGCTCACTGCTCGACAGATTGATACTCTGAGTCGCTCTAAAACACTCACCGAAGCACTCTACTCTCTAAGGGGGACCCACTACGAACCCCTTATTGAACTTTACCACCAAAGTGGTGATATAGAACGGCTGGAGGCGTGGCTCTTTGCCCGCAACATAATCCTCCATCAGGAGGTCAATTCACACCTAAAGGGGGGCGGGGGGGCGGTGGTGGCAGCATTAACACGGAAGCTTGAAGTTGAAAACCTCAAGAGTGTGATACGTCTCTGGTTTAGCAACCGGATTAAACGCCAAAATATAGACTACCGCTACGGCTACCTTTATCAAGGTAAGATAACCTCTGAAATTGAGTGGGCTCGCATCGTCAACAGCACCCACTTTAGTGAGATTGTGGAGGCCCTTGAAGGGACCCCCTACCGTGAACCATTATCCCACTTTAGTAACGAACAGGTGGAGCAAGAGGGGCTCTTCGATGTTGAGATAACCCTCGACAAAATCTGGTTCAATCTTTTAAGAGAGGAGGCTAAAAGCCTCTCAAAAGAGGACCGCTCTATCTTAGAACAGGTCTTAGAGCGCGACGCCGATTTGAAAAATATTATTAACCTCTTTAGGTTTGGGTGGCTCTACACCTTAGATGGAGAACACCTTAAAACCTTGATGCTGGAGGGGGGGGTAATCACCAAGAGTGAGGAGTTCCAAGAGTATTTGGAACAACCGGCCCAAAGTCGCTCCCCTATGAAGTTAATCGCTTTTCGCTTTCCCGAATTAGCCAAAGAGCTGGCTGCCTCGAGGGAGAGCTCCAGTGAGAACTTAACACTGATGGTTGAGAGCTACCTCTTCAAGGTGAGGCGCGAAGAGTATCGAAAGATGTTGCGGGGGAACCCTTTTACCATCGGTACTATTCTAGCCTACTTCTTTCTTGAAGAGCGCCAAAATTCGATTGTAAGAACCATTATTAACGGTGTTAACTACGGATGGGAAGCAGAAGCTATCGAGGAGTATACTCTATGAATGTTTTTACAGTTCCTATGAAATTGATGACAGCTGTTGTTCTCGATGAGACTACCGATAGGGTTATGCAAGAGTTGCTGGCTCTAGGGGTGGTCGATTTTATCGAAGTGAAGCGTTTAGCCCCCAAAGAGGCCTCCCATTTCCATGCTGGTGAGAGCCAAGAAAATTCCCAAGAGTTTACCGATTTACGCTTGAGAATTGAGACCCTCTTCTCCCAAGGCAATATTCCTATCCCAGCCAGTGAAAAACTTGACCCTAAAACAATGGAGAGCCTCTCGCTCAGTGAGGGGCGGGGTTTAGTTGAGCGGATGATGGGCGAGTTAGCCTCTATTAGAGAGCGTCAAAAACAGATTAGCCAGAAAAAAATTAGGGTTGAAGAGCTGTGGCACTATGTTGAGGGGGAGAAACTCAACTACATCGACCTTCACATCGGTAAGACGGCGGCCTCTAAAGAGGTTATTAAACGCAACTTGGAAGGAAATGCTTACCAATTGCTCAATCCTCAAGGATGGGACGATATGGTAATCCTCACCCTCCAAAGGGATCGTGCCCAAATAAACCGTGCTCTCGATACCCTCCAGTGGGAAGAGAACCCCGACAGTAAACTCCAAAAGCCGGCCCTTCTCCTCTTAGAAGAGCACCTTCGAGAGAAACTTAACCGCGTTGAAGAGGATAATGAGAAGATTAAGGGGGAGGTGGGGGAGCGTATTAGGAGGGAGCAATCAAACCTTGAGAAATTGTGGTCCAATCTCCGTCTCCAAGAACTGGTGGGTAAGATGGGCGCCAAATTCAGCTATACCCGCAACACCTCAATCTTTTCGGGGTGGGTTCCTGCCCAAGAAGTGGCCACCGTCGAAGAGGCGGTGATGGAAGCCAGTGGAGGTAAGTGCGTTATTGAGTGGATTGAGGCCGAGAATATGCCACGCCACGAAGTACCTACAGCCGTTAAAGAGGTGCCACTATTGCGCCCCTTCCAACGTCTAGTTGATAACTACGATACTGTAGAGTATGGAACTATTAACCCAACCCCCTTTGTAGCCCTCTCCTATATGGCGATGTTTGGCTTGATGTTTGCCGATGCAGGGCAGGGGTTAATTATAGCTTTGATTGGACTCTTTGGAACCCGCTACTACCGCGACCGTAAACCTCTTAAGAAGGGGCTAATCGATCCCGGACTCTACCAGCTCTTCATCTATTTAGGAATCTCTTCAATAATTACCGGGGTCCTCTTTGGCTCCTACTTCGGCTATCCACTTTTGCCTCCCCTCTGGTTCAACTACCACGCAGTGGTGGAGGGGGAGATAATTGGGGGACGTACCATCTACTCAATTTTAGGCATTACAATCTATTTTGGGGTAATTATCATATTCATGGGTCTAATTTTGAACTGGATTAACTTGATTCGTAAACGCTCCTACTTAGAGTTAGTGTGGAGCAAGAATGGGGTCCTTGCAGGGTGGATTTTTGGTTGGGGAGTTTGGGCTGGGTCCTATTTCGTGAAGTCTAACTACAAGAGCTTCCCCTCAGGGAGTCTCTTGCCAATTGTCTTTATAATCCCCTTAGTTCTATTACTCTTTAAAATTCCTCTCTACCGGATGAGGGATAAGCGCTTAGGTAAAAAAGTGGAGAGCAAAGGGGTCGCTTCGATTATAATGGAATCACTGCTGGAGTGGGTTGTTGATGTCCTTGAGATCTTCAGTGGCTTCTTAGCCAATACCCTCTCATTCATGCGGGTGGCTGGACTGGGGATAGCCCACGTCAGCTTAATGGTCGCTTTTGACCAGATGGCGGCCCTTGTGGGGGGTGGTGTTCCTGGAGTTTTAGTCTTGGTGGTGGGTAATGCCCTTGTAATAGCCCTTGAGGGGTTGTCGGCAGGAATTCAAGCACTCAGATTGAACTATTACGAATTTTTCACAAAGTATTTTACAGGCAATGGCCTGTCTTACAACCCCGTCTCCTTACGGTATAGTGGGGAACGGGAGGGTAGATAACAAATTATAGTTAGGAGGGTTGATTGTGACCACGCAAACTTTTAAAAAACGTCTTGGATTATCGCTGGTAGTAACCTTGCTACTCTTAGTTGCCTCAGGAGTCCTCTTTGCACCACCACTTTTTGCAGCAGAGAGCGATGTGGCACTTGAGATGAATAGCAAGAACATTATGTGGGCGGTAATTTCAGCCGCGTTAGCATTTTCTGTTGGGGCAGTTTCAGCTGGTTTCGCCATCTCACACGTTGGAGCAGCTGCGATGGGTGCTATGAGTGAGAAGCCCGAAATTGGTGGACAGGCACTGATCTTTATTGCACTGGCAGAAGGGTTGGTTGTCTTTGGTTTCATTACGGCACTGATGATTTTGGGGAAAGTATAGAGTCTGATGCGTTATTTTGTTATTGGTGATGAAGATACAGTTCTAGGATTCTCTTTAGTTGGAACTACCGGCGTGGTGGCCAAGAATGGACAAGAGGCGCGTGAGGCCCTCTCGAAAGCGCTTGATGATCGCAACAATGGGATTATTATTATCACCCAAGATATCGCCGATATGGTGAGAGATGTCGTTGACCACTACACATTCAGTGAAACCTTCCCCCTGATTGTCGAAATCCCCAACCGCTTTAGCGGAGGGGTCTCTCGTGATCTTCGCGCTCTCGTCAACGCTGCAATAGGGGTAGCACTATGAGTGAAGAAACTACCAAACAACTCTTCTCGGGGATTATTGAGGTGGCTAACCAAGAAGCACAAGCTATTTTAGAAAAAAGTAGCCAAGATGTTGAGTTAATTGCCTCTTCTACCGCTAAGAGGATTGAGGAACTCCACCAAAAAGAGGAGGAGATTAGCGCCAAACGGATCGACCAGATTAAAAGGATGGAAGAGTCGGCTTTGCGCAACCTTGGGCGTAAGTACCGTGTCTCTCTCACTGAGCGCCTCAGAAAGATGGTGATTGAGAAGACAGTTAAGGAGATGAGTGCTCTTATCGGTAGTGAAGAGTACCGCCACACCTTGGCTGGATGGATTGCAGAGGGTGCTATTGGACTCGACCGTCCAGAGGCCGTCGTCAATTGCTCTTTCAAAGAGAAGATTGATGAAGAGATGCTCCGTGAAGCAGAAGCGCTGGTGAAGAGGGAGGTAGGTAAAGAGGTAAAACTCAAGTTTGGGGGAGCTGTTTTGACTGGACAAGGGGTTGAAGTAGCCTCTCTAGATGGTAAAATTGCCTACAATAACCAAGTTGTAACCCGCTTAATCCGCTATGATCGTGAACTGAATGAGTTGATGGAAGGAGAGCCATGCCGCAAAGAATAGTTGGACAAGTTAAAAGAGTTAACGGGCCGGTAATTACCATCAAAGGGGTCACTGACGCAATGATGATGGAGCTGGTCTATGTGGGTGAAGAGCTCCTCATTGGTGAGTTAGTTAAACTCGATGGAGAGGAGGCGACAGTTCAGGTCTACGAAGAGGCGACCGGAATTGCCCCTGGAGACAATGTCTACGGGACCAATCTCCCCCTCTCGGTAGAGCTGGGTCCAGGTCTGATTGGGACAATCTATGACGGTATACAGCGCCCCCTAGAGCGACTTCAAGAGTATAGTGGTGATACCATTCAACGGGGTGTAGCGGCTAATGCACTTAATCACACCACTCAATGGGAATACACCCCTCTTGTAAAGGAAGGGGATGAGGTCAAAGTTGGTCAAGTTGTTGGGAGTGTACAAGAGACCGAGAGGGTCGAGCACCGGATATTAGTTCCACCTACGTTAGAGGGGAGTCCCCCCTATAAGGTAGCTGAAACTGTTAAGAAGGGCTCTTATAATGTCGAAAAAGTGGTTTGTACCCTAATCGATAGCAGTGGGAGAAAGATCCCCCTTAAGATGTACCACCAGTGGGCGATTCGTGTTCCGCGCCCCATTGCCAATCGGAAACCTTTAGGAATCCCCCTAATTACTGGGCAGCGGGTAATCGATATGCTCTTCCCGTTAGCCAAAGGGGGGACCGTAGCTATTCCCGGCGGGTTTGGTACCGGAAAAACGATGACCCAGCACGCTATTGCCAGCTGGTGTGATGCCGACATTATTGTCTATATCGGATGTGGTGAACGGGGGAATGAGATGACCGATGTGTTGCGTGAATTTCCCCAAATAATTGACCCCTATTCGGGGCGCTCTTTGATGGAGCGCACCATCTTAATTGCCAACACCTCCAACATGCCGGTATCGGCGCGTGAGGCGAGTATCTACACTGGGGTAACTCTAGCGGAGTACTACCGCGATATGGGATACCATGTGGCTATTATGGCCGACTCCACGAGCCGTTGGGCTGAGGCCCTTAGAGAGCTCTCGGGGCGGATGGAAGAGATGCCGGCTGAAGAGGGGTTCCCTGCCTATCTACCCACCCGGATTGCCCAATTCTATGAGCGGGCCGGTTATATGGAGACGCTCGGAGGAGACGAGGGGTCGGTCTCGATTATTGGGGCAGTCTCCCCTCCAGGAGGAGACTTCTCCGAGCCAGTGACCCAACACACCCGTCGCTTTGTCCGCTGCTTCTGGGGCTTAGATCGCTCTTTAGCAAGTGAGCGTCACTACCCAGCTATCAGTTGGCTCGACTCCTACTCCGAGTATGTTGATGAGGTGGCCCCTTGGTGGCAACTCCAAGGGGAGGGGGGATGGCTTGAGAGTCGCCAAGAGATAATGGAACTCCTCCAGAAAGAGGTGCGTCTCCAGCAGATTGTTAAATTGGTGGGACCTGATGCCCTCCCTGATAGTCAAAACTTTATCTTAGAGGTGTGTCGCCTCTTTAAGACCGCTTTCCTGCAACAAAACGCCTTTGATGAGATTGACCGTTACAGCACCGTTGCTAAGCAGCTGAAGATGTTACAATTGATTCTCGACTATTGGCATTTAGGATCAGATGCAATAGCCAAAGGGGTGACGATGGTTAAGATAAGGCGCCTCAAGGTTGTCCAAGAGATAGCCCGAATGCGCTTCAGTGTCCCCAATGACGATTTAGACCAATTGGACCATATTGCCCTCCGTCTAGAGCGATCGATGACACAACTGGGAGGAATCTATGAAGAGCGTTAGAAGGATAGAGACCCTCGACCGACGCCTCCTCAGTGGGCGTGAATATGTGGGGGCGAGTCGGATTGACGGACCGCTAATCTATGTCCGTAACACCCACCCAATAGGATATGGGGAGTTGGTTGAGTGTGTCGATAGCCAAGGCCAAGTGCGCACCGGGCAAGTCCTCGATACAAGTGACGAAGTGGTGGTTGTCCAAGTCTTTGAAGGGACCAGTGGCCTCAATCTCCCCAATACTCGTGTCAGATTTATGGGGGAGCCATTGACCCTTGCCGTGTCTGAGCAGATGTTGGGACGCGTTATGAACGGCTTAGGCCATCCCCGTGATGGCGGGTCTCTCCCCCACGGAGAAGGGGAGATGGATGTCAATGGGCTTCCCATAAACCCCACCGCTCGCGAGTATCCGCGTGACTTTATCCAAACGGGGGTCTCGGTTATAGATGGACTCACCACCCTTATTCAAGGGCAGAAATTGCCCATCTTTAGTGGCAACGGTTTACCCCACAACCAATTGGCAGCCCAGATAGCTCGCCAAGCTAAGGTGTTGTCTGAGACACAAGAGTTTGCCATTGTCTTTGCTGCTATGGGGGTTAAATACGACGTAGCGCGCTACTTCATCGACAGCTTTGAAGATTCGGGGGTTTTGGGAAATGTCGCCCTCTTCTTGTCGCTGGCGGACGACCCCTCCATCGAGAGGACTATCACACCACGTACTGCCCTTACTCTCGCTGAACACCTCGCCTTTACCAAAGGGAAGCACGTTTTGGTAATCATGACTGATATGACCAACTACTGTGAGTCGCTCAGGGAGATCTCCACCTTGAGAGGAGAGATACCGAGCCGCAAAGGGTATCCCGGTTACCTCTATTCAAACTTGGCTGAGCTCTATGAGAGGTCGGGTAAGATTAGTGGGAGAGAGGGGTCTATCACCCAGCTCCCTATCCTCACCATGCCCAACGACGATATCGGGCACCCCGTCCCCGACTTAACCGGCTACATCACCGAGGGGCAGATTGTCTTTGATCGTGAGATGTATGGGAGGGGAATCTATCCCCCCATCAACGGATTACCAAGCCTTAGCCGTCTCATGAAAGATGGCATAGGGGAGGGGATGACCCGGGATGACCATCCCCACTTGGCCAACCAGCTCTTTGCCTCCTATAGCCACGTCCAAGATGTGCGAAACCTCGCTTCTGTTATTGGAGAGGAGGAGTTGACCTCTCTCGATCAACAGTACTTGGAATTTGGGAACTATTTTGAGCGGAAATTTGTCAATCAAGCCTTTAATGAGAACCGTTCAATTGAACAAACCCTCGATTTAGGTTGGAGAGCTTTGGAGGAACTTCCCCCTGAAGAGCTCCATAGGGTGACTGAAGAGGAGATTAACACCTACTACGGGAGGAGCAGTGAAGCGTAACGTTGCCCCCACCAGAAGCAACCTCCTTAAGCTCACTGACGAGCTACGCTTTGCGACTCTGGGGCACGAGTTGCTCGACCAGAAGCGTTCAATTCTTGTCGTTGAGCTCCTCACCCTCGTCGACCAAGCGGTCGATTACCAGAGCAGAGTCGACAAAGCGTTGGCTAAAGCAGGCGACAGCCTTCAGCACACAGTGATGGAGATGGGGCGCCTCAGGGTGGCTAACCTCTTTGGAGCCGTTAGAATCAACTCATCGATTGAGTTATCACAAAGGAAGGTTATGGGGGTGCATCTCCCCAGAGTTGAGACCACCTTTAGTGCCGGGGGACCCTACTTCTCCCCTGAAGGGACCACTTTAGCGGTCGAAGATACGTTAGAAGAGTTTCAAGAGGCGCTCAAACTGATGGGACGCCTAGCTGAGTTGAAGGTCTCTATTATGCGACTGGCCCAAGAGGTTAAAAAGACAATACGTAAAGTAAATGCTTTAGAAAAGATAGTTATTCCCGACCTCAAAGAGACATTAGCCTACACCCAAAGTAGAATAGAAGAGGCGGAACGGGAAAATTTTATGCTGCTTAAACAGGTTAAAAACAGGATGGAGAGAGCAACAGCACAAAGGGGTAAGGTATGAGTGAACCTTTTAAAGATATTCTGGTCTACCTTGATGGATCTGAAGACTCCATAACTGCCGCAATGGCAGCCATTGCCCTAACTAAACGGTTGGAGGGCTCCTTAACGGCAATCTATGTCGTTAATACAAAAGCTCTCCAAGATTTGGTTAAAGCAAGAATCTTCCTCGATATTGAGGAACAAGAGTATCGGCGCGACATTGAAGAGGATGCGGGGCGCTACTTGCGCCATGTGGAAGAACTTGGTCGTCAAAAAGGGGTTGATGTGAAGACGATTAAGAGTTCGGGGAGCGTCAACACCGAGGTGCGTAACTATCTTGAAGAGAACCACATTGATTTATTAGTATTGGGGGGGATCTCAGCTATCCACAGTCGTCGCGATGAGCTTCTCAGCGAGAGTGACCGGATGATGCGGACCGCCCCTTGTCCCGTCTTAGTTGTGCGGGACAACGACTCTGTTTGGGAGATGTTTGAAGCGATGCCAAATGTTCAAGTGGAGGTGGAAAATGACACTTACTGATGCATTAGAGAGAGATTATATTAAGGTACCTCTACAAGCTAGGACTAAGAATGCTATTATTGAGGAGCTAGTGGAAGTTTTAATTAAAAATCGCCCCACCTACAACCACGAAGAGATCTTATCGGCTGTACTGGCTCGTGAAGTGTTGGGGAGTACTGGTTTAGCTGATGGGGTAGCAATTCCCCATGCCAAAACAGCTGCTGTCGATAAAATTGCCTTGGTGATGGGGATTACCCCCGAACCAATCGACTTTAAAGCCCAAGATGGTAAGGGTTCACAACTCTTCTTCTTAGTGCTAGCCCCTGAAAAGGAATCGAGTGCCTATATTGAACTGCTAGCCTCGATTGCCCGCGCAACCTCTTCGTCAGTTGTGAGACGTCTAATGGTTAAAGCCCACACTCCCGATGAGGTGTTACAACTTCTCCTCGATTAGAGGGAGTTGCCAATTGCTTTAGATTGTTGATCGATAAAGCGATTGGGAGGAGGTTCTCTTTGCAGATATCAAAGAGGGAGTTAATTGGAGCTATTACAGTTTCTCTGTGTGTTGTTTTAATCTCATTCTTTCTTGCTAACCGCTTCATCGTTGATCGTAACAACCAAATTATAGAGCAAGCTGAAAAGGGTGTGGAAGACTTGGAAGAGCGACTCGAGACCCTCTTGCTACAACAAGCAGCCACCTTAAGGATTCTTAGTACCACCTTTACCCACGACCTTGAAATCTACGGAGAGTTGAGCAGTGAGAGTTTAACCTATTACAGTGAAATTTTGGGAGAGAGCTATCTTTATTATAAAGGGATGGACGTTGTGGCAATGGAAGAGGCCACTACGACTATTCCTGTGGGGGAGACCCACCTCTTCTCAGGTCCTGTAAAGGGGGAGGGGGGTGCTCTCATAATTATTGGAGTCCACCCCATCTATGTCCCTGAGTCAAACCAAGTGTGGGGTTATTTAAAGCTCTACTTCAGCCTTGAGCGAGTTTTAGAAGAGATTAGAATTAAAAGCCTCTTAACTGACTACACCTACTCCCTCTCAAGTGGAGAAGAGCTCTTTTGTGGCGACGCTTCACTAGAGAAAACTAACCTCTACTCGATCAACTATTCGGGGCTTGAGTGGACCCTCGCCCTAGAAGAGCCCCCCTCTTTGGGGCTTTTTGTGAAACTCTTTTTTAGGGTAGTTTTACCCCTTCTATTAGGGGGTTTGGCCCTCCTAATTGCCCGTAACTTCTTTATATACCGTCGACGTGCCCATTCAGACGATATGACCGGTATATTGAATAAAACTAACTTTATGCGCCTCCTCGATATTGAGTTACAGCAGTGCTACCGTAGTGGGGAGCGAATCGCCCTAGCGATTATCGATATCGACGACTTTAAAGCGATTAACGACGAGTGGGGCCACATCGATGGCGATAAGGTCCTCATGGCATTGGTAATGGCAATTGAGGAGGCAGCCGGTAAAGATGACACGATTGCCCGATTCGGTGGCGATGAATTTGCTGTTATTTTTAGAAGTTTAGACGGTGAAGAGGACTACTACGAGGTTGCTACACGCTTCTTCGAGGCGGTTGAGTCAATTGATGTCCCCCTCAGTAGAACTATCTTGACGGTGAAGTCGAGTATGGGGATGGCAATTTCAGGGATTGACGGGCTAACAGCACCAATTCTATTAACCAGTGCCGACACCGCCCTCTATACGGCTAAAACCAGCGGGAAAAATCGTCTGATTTTCAGCTAGGAGGAGCAAGTGCGTATTACTTTTTTAGGAGCTGCCCGGAGTGTAACGGGGAGTACTATTTTGATGGAGAGTGGAGGCGTTAAGTTTCTAATCGACTGTGGACTACCCCAAGGTGACGACGCCAAAACCCTTGGGTTAAAGTTACCCTTTAGGGGTGATGAGATCGACTATGTATTGTTGACCCATGCCCATATCGACCACTCGGGGAGAATCCCCCTCTTAATCAAGGGGGGCTTTAAAGGGGAGATCCACTCCACTAGTGCGACAGCCGACCTGTGTGCCATCATGCTCGCTGATAGTGGCCATATCCAAGAGACGGAGAGTGAATGGCACAACCGCAAGAATAGACGCTCAGGACTCCCCGAAGTTGAACCCCTCTATACAGTAGAAGATGCTAAAAAGGCTCTCAACTATTTTGTGGGGCACCCCTACAACCAGCGCTTTACCCTCACCGAAGGGATTGAGGTGGAGTTTATTGATGCAGGGCACCTCCTCGGCTCTTCCTCAATTCAAGTGTGGCTTAAAGAGGGTGATGAGGAGCGTCACTTTATCTTTTCGGGCGATATTGGCAACTTGGACCAACCCATAATTGAAGACCCGGTCTATTTTACCAATGGTGACTTTGTTGTAATGGAGTCGACCTATGGGGACCGCTTGCACACTGGAGAGAGTTTTGCCAACCAGAAAGAGGCGACCCATGAGCGCTCCAAACAATTGGCAGAAATCATAGATGAGACCTTTAAGCAGGGTGGGAATGTAATAATCCCCTCCTTTGCGGTGGGGCGCACTCAAGAACTCCTCTACCTCTTACGCTACATTGTCGACAACAATCTCCTGCCTCATATTGAACACCTGCCGGTCTTTCTCGACTCACCCCTAGCGATTGAGGCGACTAAAATCTTCTCACGCAACATAGAGGGGTACTTTGATGAGGAGGCGATGGAGGTTGTTAAGAGGGGAGGCAACCCCCTAATATTCGACTCCCTTGTGCCCACCGTCACCGCCGATGAGTCGAAAGAGCTCAACTTTCGCAAAGAGAGCTGTGTAATAATAAGTTCAAGTGGAATGTGTGAAGCGGGGAGGATTAAACACCACCTTAAGCACAACCTCTGGCGGAGAGAGTCAACAATCCTTTTTTGTGGCTACCAAGCCAAAGGAACTTTAGGTCGCTCTATTTTGGATGGGGCTAAGCGGGTGACAATTTTTGGTGAAAAGATTGAGGTACGCGCTTCAATTAAAAAACTTGAGAACATCAGCGGACACGCCGACCAAGAGGGTTTAATTAAATGGCTCTCCTCGTTTAACAAGCCCCCTTGCCACATCTTTGTGGTCCATGGAGAGGAGCGGGTAGCCCACTACTTTGCCGGTCTTTTAGGCTCCTCTTTCAACTACAAGGCGTGGGCCCCAGAGGCGGGACAATCGTTCGATCTCCTCAAAGATCACCTCCCTGTAGCTACCGAAGCGAAGAGATGGGTGGGAGCCCTTGAGGAGCTAAAGGGGCTCTACCAGAAACTTGACCACTCCTTTGCCCAATTGGAGGGGCTCTACAAGCGCCTCCGCTCAAGGGGGGAGAATCTCGATAAAGAGGTGAATAGTGAAGCACAACGGGTCGCCGATGCTGTGGAGCGCCTCGTTGATGAATTAGATGAGGTTAATGAGCGTTGGGGCTCTTGAGGGGAGTTTAGATGAAGATATTGGCAGTGGGGGCCCACCCCGGTGATGTAGAAATAGGTTGTTTTGGCGCCTTAGCGCGGTGTGTTGAGCGGGGGGACAATGTCGTAATTTGCTCTCTCACCAACGGTAATCTAGGCCACTCCTCGATTGGGAAGGGGCGACTCAGGGCCGTGCGCTTAGCCGAAGCTGCTAAGAGTGCCGCTGTGATTGGTGCCTCATTTTGTACCCTTGACGTGGATGATTTAGCCCTCGATAGCCGCGATGAAACTACCCGTCGTAAGTTGCTTAGCCTTGTGCGCTCAATTAAACCCGACCTGGTGATTACCCACTCACAAGAAGATTCCCACAGTGACCAGAGCGAGACGGCAAAACTCCTCAATTACACTCGGCAGTGTGCTTCGTTGGCTCAAGTAGAGTGTGAACAACCCCCAATAACGAATCGTATAATTGTCTACGAGATGGAGATGGTGGATTGCTCAATTTTTATCCCCACCGAGTTTGTCAATATTGAGACAACGGTGGAGATGAAGATTGAAGCCCTCTCTTGCCACATGAGTCAAATCGATTATCGGATGGAGAGGAGTCAAAGAGACCTTTTAAATGAGGTGAGGGTGTTGGCCGAGTATCGAGGCTTGCAGTGTGGCTATCAATATGGTGAAGCTTTTCGCCTATCTAAGCTCAATCCCTTCTTGGCAGAGCGGGTGTTACCTTAAGCTTTTAGGTAGCGCCCTTCTTTGTGGACCAAGGTATCTCCAACCACCGAGTCTTCGGGGATAATCTCAAAAGGAATGTGAACCTCTCTCTCGTCTGATGAGCAACACACAGCATAATCTTCTTCAAATCGGACAATTTTATAACTCTTTTCCATCCTGTCTTCTCCGTTAAGCTAAATTTATTTGGTCTGCAATAGTTCGCATTCCTTCTATCGTCAGTTCAATAACTTCATCTAAATCGATGCCCAATAGTTGAGCCCCTTTGGTAATAAGCTCACGGTCTACCGCTGCGGCAAACTCTTTTGCCTTCCACTTCTTCTTCACCGACTTGAGGGTTAAATCCAAAAGGCTCCTTGAGGGGCGTATCATAGCAGAAGCTGAAATAAGACCGGTCAGCTCATCGATTGTAAAGAGCACCTTCTCCATCGCGTGTTGTGGTTCAACATCGGTGCAGATGGTCCAACCGTGGCTCAGCACTGAGTGGATCATCGCTTCACTCACACCTGCTTGGCGTAAGATCTCGGGGGCCTTAACTAGGTGTTCTTCAGGATAAAGCTCATAATCTATATCGTGAAGGAGTCCAACAATTCCCCAGTACTCCTCATCGTGCCCTAGGTGACGGGCAAAGTGGCGCATGACAGCCTCGACCGCGAGGCTATGGTGCCAAAGGTGTTCTTGGGTGTTGTATTTTTTGTACAACGCGACAGCGTCATCTCTATTCATACCGCTATTAAACACTAGTTTGACCTTTGGGTAAAGTCTGGCGACGACGAATAGCGGCAAGGGTTAGCATCATAGATATTGGAAAGAGGGTTCCCACCAACATCGCCACCCTTAGGGGGGAGAGGGGGAAGCTCGAGGGGACATTGTCAGCAATCAAACCGAGGAGCCACGGTCCAAGAGCTGCCCCAGCTGCTCCACCAGCGGCTAGGAGGGCAAAAACAGTTGAGCCCGCATTGGGAAAGCGCTCAGCGGCTACCGAGAGGGAGCCGGGCCAAAGAAGAGAGACCCCAAAACCACAGAGCGAGCAGGCGATTAGGGAGAGGATGGGGATAGGGGAGAGGGAGGCGACTAGGTAACAGAGCGCTGCAAAGGCTGAACCCCAAAACATCACCGTTAAGATATTGACCCTCTTCCCATAGTTGCCATAGAGGTGGCGTCCAACTCCCATAAGAGCGGCAAAAACAGAGAGGCCTAAAAGGTCGCCTGTCGTTTTAGAGAGGCCTAAGACCGATTCGGCAAAAGTGCTGGTCCATTGCGACATGGCCAATTCACTTGAGGCCCCTAAAGCAATTCCCAAGGTTACTAGCAGGAAGAAGGGGGAGGTGAGGAGTTCTTTTGTGGGGGTCCTCTCCTCCTCCTTGATGGGTGGAGCTAATGGGACGCGCATAAAATTGAAGAAGTTAATCAGGGGGACTATCGCCCAGGCTACCACGATGTAGTGCCAATTTAGCCCTTTAACGATGTTGAGCATTAAGGTGGTCCCTAAGACAACAACAATTAGCCCCCAAGCGTAGAAAGAGTGGAGGAGGCTCATCGCAGCGGCTTTGGCATCGGAGGGGATGGCCTGGACAATGGCACTTATTAAGAATTCAATTAAACCGCCACCAATGGAGAAGATGAAAGTGGCAATCATCAATGCCCAGTAGGGGTGGTTGGGAAAGAGGCGTGGAGCAAAGGCAAAGAGGAGAAAACCGACGAAAGCAAAGAGGTGGGCCGCCGTTATAAAGGGGCGCACTCCGTAGCGATCTACCGGTCGACTCGAGGTCAAGATGATAACAATCTGGGTGGTGAAGTTGATTAAAACAAGACGTCCAACCTGCTCAAAAGAGAGGTTGAAATCGCGCATCAACAAGACAAATAGGAGGGGGGGGAGGTTGTTAAGAAGAGCTCCTACAAAAATCCCCATATAGCTGGCTCTTATTGTTGATTTATACATTGGGGCAATTATAGCATGGGTAGTTTGAACTGTACAGATAGGCTATAATTGCCATTATGTCAAAAATTAACCATTTTAAGGGGGTTTTGTTCGACCTTGACGGAACCCTCCTCGATACAATTGGCGATATCACCTACGCCATAAACAGTGCCCTTATTGTAGTGGGAGCGGAGCCCATTACAACTTCACAATGTAAAGGGTTAGTGGGGCGAGGACTTAAGAACGCCCTTAAGGGGGCGCTTGAGTTGAAAAATAGAGAGGTCACCCCCTCCCAATTGGAGGAATTGGTGCCTCAAATGCTGGGGAGCTACCATCGCCACCCCTACCGTCATACCCACCCCTATGAGGGGGTAGAGGCGTTGCTCGACGACTTAGCTAAAGAGGGCATTGCATTAGGGGTCCTCTCCAACAAAGCCGACTCCCTAGTTCAACCCATTATTAGGGGGGTCTTACCCACCCACTCCTTTGTATTTATTAGGGGAGATAAAGAGGGGTGGCCCTCTAAACCAGAGCCTGATGGGGTCTACGCTTTTAGTGAAGCTGTGGGGGTCCCTGTCGACCAACTATTACTTGTCGGCGATAGTGAAGTAGATTATTATACAGCCGAGGCAGCCCAAGTCGATGTAGCTATTGCAACGTGGGGTTTTCGCTCCCGAGAACGGCTTTTAGAGGCGGGGTGTCGCAACCTATACTCTTCAGTGGAGGAGTTGAGGAAGGAGGTGTTTCCATGGTTATGAGTCAAGAAGAGAGGACCATCCTCTATCAAAAAGCTCAAGACTATATCGAATCAGAAAGGGAGGCCCAGTTTAGGCAGGAGGTTATCGATGCTGTCGATGAGGGGGCCGATAGCGACCTTTATGAGCGCTTCTACACCTCACTTAGTTTTGGTACAGCTGGCATTAGAGGGATAATCGGAGGGGGAACCAACCGAATAAACCCCTATATTGTGAGGAAAGTTACCCAAGGGTTCGCCAACTATTTGGTGAGTCAAAGGGCAGACCCGGTTGTCGTTATCGCCTTTGATTCCAGAAACTTTTCTGACCTCTTCGCCCAACAAGCGGCTTTGACGCTGTGTGCCAACGGTGTTAAAGTCTTCCTCTACGACTCAATTCGACCTGTCCCAATGCTCTCCTTTGCAGTGCGTTATTTGAAAGCGACAGCCGGAGTAGAGATTACTGCCAGCCACAACCCTGCCCAATACAACGGCTACAAAGTCTATTGGTCAGATGGGGGGCAAGTAACTCCGCCCCACGATTTAGCCATTGCAGAGCAAATAGGGGGTGTTACCCCCGGTTCAATTAGAAATATAAGCCTAGCTGAAGCTAAACAGCAGGGGCTCCTTAAGGCTCTCCCTCTCGAGGTGGATGAGGCCTACTTTGCCATGGTCTTAAAAAAGGTTGGGGGAGAAATTGGGGCTATCAAAGTTGCTTTTACCCCCCTCCACGGCTCTTCCAATATGCCGGTGAGGACTCTTTTAAGTCGTTTAGGGGTCGCCTGTAAGGTTGTTGAGGAGCAGGAGGAACCGGATGGAGATTTCCCCACCGTCTCGCTGCCCAATCCCGAAGACCCCCAAGCCATGCGCCTGGCTATTGAGCTCGCTAAGAGGGAGAAATCCGATCTTGTCCTAGGGTGTGACCCCGATGGGGACCGCCTCGGAATTGCCATTCCCACCTCAGAGCAAAAAGAGGAGTATCGCCTCTTGACTGGAAACGAAATAGCAATCCTTCTCGCCGATTTCCTCTTGAAAAATTATGATGGGGAGAAGAGACCAGCTGTAGTTAAATCGTTGGTCACCAGCGATCTAATCGATAAGATTGCCGATAAGGAGGGGGGCGTCTGTTACACGGTTTTAACCGGCTTTAAATATATTGCTGAGAAGATGGCTCAACTCGAAAAATCGAAAGATGAAAAGTTCCTATTTGGCTGTGAGGAGTCTTTTGGGTATCTTCCAGTTAATGATGTCCGCGATAAAGATGCCGTCTCGAGTGCAATTTTGGCCGTTAAGATGGTCGACCACTACCTCAAAAAGGGGATTACTCTCGCTGAGAGGCTCGATGAGATTTATAGCGAGTACGGTTTCTTTGGTGAAGTTGTCCTCTCGTACACCTATGAAGGGGCGAGTGGTAAAAAGCGGATGAAAGAGATTATGGAGCGCTTTAGGGCCCTTCAGCCTAATGAGCTATTTGGTGGTGCCAAAGTGGTGAAAGTTGAAGACTTAGCCCAAGGCGGAGTGGGGGATTTGCCCCCCTCAGATGTTGTCATTCTCTACTTCACAGGGAAAGAGAAGATGGTTGTGCGCCCCTCAGGGACTGAACCGAAGATTAAGTACTACCTCTTCTTCGATTCTCAAGGTGTCGCAAAGGAGGAGTTCCTCCCCCTGATGCATCAGCGGCTGGCAACTTTTAAAGGAGAGTTTTAATAAGTGCAAGAGAAGTGTTATCTAATTCAACGTTCCCGTTATGAGAGTATCTATTTGACCCCGTTTGAAGATGTTAAACTCTCATCTAAGTGGGCTGTTGAGCGTCCCATTACCTGGTATGCCTCAACGACTCTCACGTCACAAGAGAAAGACCGCGCCCTCTATACCCTCTACAACCAAATTGATCGAGGTGTCGACCGGTGGATTATGGATGCCCGCTATGTCCCCCGTCTCTTAATCTCAGCGGCTGTCTTTTTAGTTGTCTATTTCTTCTTCTCCCTCGCTGTACGCGACCCCATTCCGGTCATCGATGAGTTGATCTTAGGGGTGGGTGCTGCTATTGCTACCGGGATTTTAATCACCAAACGGGATAAAAAGAGCGATATGGCGATGCGGCGACGACTTGAACTCAAACAAGCCGCCCTTAGGAGCGAGTTTGACCTAATAGAGGGGTTGGATAGTTTAGAGGCGTACCTCGATGAGATGTTGAAGCTAGAAACTCTCGACTTGGCCGACCAATTGACTCTCACTAAAAAGAGTCAATTGAAAGCACTAAAAATAGAGGAGGGGGGTGCATGGGTTGGCGAAGTGCAAGGCTTGCTCAAGCGCCACGTTGAACTCTCCAGTCCCAAACTCTTTGAGTGGTACAAGCGATTAACTACTCTCCACCAAAAGGGGGTAGGGGATGAGGTCCTCTCAGCC
>DUOJ01000071.1 GCA_012838895.1 Spirochaetales bacterium | reverse complement strand
TTCTGATTATATTAAACTATTGTTAGCAAGAAGTTAGAATAAGTATATTTGCCCTATTGTAGGGGGGGCAAGTATGCAACATGAAGATAAAATTCTTAGAGTCTTTGGAGACTCGCTCCTTAAAGGGATTGTCTATGACAGTGAAGAGGAGCGCTACCGCCTTTTAAAAGAGAACGGTTTTAAACGGATGGAGGAGGCCCTCTCTCTCAAGGTCGACTCTAAGGCGATGTTTGGCTGTACCGTCACCAAAGGTAAACAACTCCTCGAGCGGACCCTCGAAAAGGGCCCCACCCCTGCGCTAGTGTTAATTGAGTTTGGGGGTAACGATTGTGACTTCCTCTGGGATGAGATCTCAGCCAACCCCGAAGGGGAACACTCCCCCAAAACACCCCTCAATATTTTCTCTAAAACACTCAAAGCGATGCTTGACCTAGTTCGCTCATTCAAAGCAACACCCATCTTAATGAGCCTACCTCCCATCGACGGGGAGCTCTACTTCAACCATATCTGCAAAAAGGGGGGCGATGGGGAGCAGATATTAAAGTGGCTTAAAGATGTTAAGAACATAGAGAGGGTTCAACAGCGCTACTCCGATGAGGTAGTCGAAGTGGCTAAAGAGACCAATACTCAACTGATTGATGTGCGCCAAGCATTTGGCGGTCATGCGGGGTTCCTCTGCCAAGATGGAATTCACCTCAATGCGGAGGGGCACTCCTTGATGATTGAGTCCCTTATTGCTCCCCTGATTGCATAGAAAAACCGTGTGCTTCCTTCTCCCCCAAGATTTAGAAACACACGGCTACAGAACAATGACCCAGACAAACATCCAGATGGCTAAACTATACTTTGCATCTCGCTCCACGTCAACTAACAACAACGCCCTTGACGGATGAGGGGCTCCCTCAGTAGCTTAAAGGAAACTGAGGAGATGAGTATGCGCATAGCTATTATATATTGGAGCAGTACCGGGAATACCGAGATGATGGCCTCTTCGATTGCTGATGGAGCCCGCACGAAAGGGGCTCAGGTTGACCTCCTGCCAGCTGTTCAAAGCGACTATAGTGTCCTTGAGAAATACGATAAATTTGCCTTTGGATGCCCCCCTATGGGGGATGAAGAGCTCGATGACTCAGAGTTCCTCCCCTTCTATGAGCAAATTGAAGAGGGGTTAGCCCACCGCAAAGTGGCCCTCTTTGGCTCTTACGGATGGGGCGATGGATTGTGGATGCGGGAGTGGCAAGCCAGGGTCAAAGCCAAGGGAGCGCTCCTCTTTGAAGAGGGGTTGATTATCCAAGAGGATAGTTTGCCAAAGGATGACGAGTGTCGCTTATTCGGTGAAAGGTTTGCCCTGTTCTAGGTCGAGGAGCCTCTGCTTTAAATCGAGTCCGCCACCGTATCCTCCCAACTTTCCCCCAGAGGCAATTACTCGGTGACACGGGATAATGAAAGAGATGGGGTTGTTGTGGTTAGCCGTACCCACGGCACGACAAGCTAGAGGGTTATCAACAGCAATGGCAATCTCTTTATAACTACGGGTCTCCCCATAGGGGATATCTAAGAGAGCTCTCCAAACTGCCACCTGGAAAGGGGTCCCCTCAGGATTAAGGGGGATGGTGAAAGTTTGAAGCTTCCCCTCTAGGTAGCTTTTAAATTGGGTGATGGTCTCTTTTAGGATAGGGGTCTCTTCAAAAACCCCATTGAAGGTGGGCTCTACTCTAGAGAGGACCCTTAGGTCAGTGACCTCTCCCCTGCGTTCAGCAATTAAGAGTTCGCCCAGTGGAGAGTTGTAGATAAAATAGCTCTTTTTCATACCTCAACTTTACCCAGTTTAGTGCGATTATTGAAGAGTAATAATCCGATTAGAATCGTTGTCCCCCCAATAATAGTTCCCAAGTCAGGCAGGTCCCCAATGATTAAGAATTCGAGTAGGGCCGAGAGGAGGGGCGTTAAGAACATAAAATTGGTCACATCACTCATCTGCTTCGCTTTAACGAGGGCTTCAGCCCAGAGGATAAAGCCGAGAGCTGAGGGGAAAACACCCATATAGACAACAGCGGCAATTGGTTGCCAGCTCACCTGTGAGAGTTCAGCAAAAGTGGAGGGGGCAAAGGGGAGGAGGAGGATTACCGAAGCGACAATTGAGTAGGTGATTGACTGAAGTGGGGTGTAGTTGGCGGTAGCAAACCGTTGTAAGAGGTTATAGGCGGCAAAACAGAGGGCCGCTACTCCCATCCAAGCCAGCCCCCATCCAACGGAGAGGCGTTGTTGCCAGAGGGTTAAGAGCAAGATTCCACTAAACTCAATTATAACGGCGATCCACCCCACCTTGTTGAGTCGCTCCTTAAAGATTGCTGAGGCAAAGAGGGCACTGACTACCGGGACAGTCGCCACAATGACACTAGCCGTAGAGGCGGAGATTGTGAGCATCGCCACATTAAAAAGGAGTTGGTAGAGGGCGAAGCCGAGGGCCC
Source organism: Spirochaetales bacterium (assembly GCA_012838895.1). GTDB lineage: Bacteria > Spirochaetota > Spirochaetia > Sphaerochaetales > Sphaerochaetaceae > DUOJ01. Next base: position 11,084 of record DUOJ01000071.1, on the reverse strand, counting down.
CTAAGGCTAAGAAGAGGGGGATATCTCTCCCCTTAGGGAGTCCCACCCTCTTAAAAAAGGCGATTATTACAAGGGGAATAGCGGCCGAAAAGTAGCGTAAAAAACCGACTGAGAAGGTGGAGAGGTGGACAACGGCAACACGGGTAAAGACAAAACCACTCGACCAGAGGGCTACGGTGAGACCGGCTAAGATAAAGACCTTGGAAGAGCTTTTATGGTCCATAGAGACCACTGTAAAACTATAGGGGGAAATAGACAACTATCTCCCCCTAGAATTTGAGCTAGTCGACTATCTTTTTAGTGCTTGGTCAATGGCAGCGCGATCAAAGCCAACAATAATCTTCCCGTTAATATCGATTACAGGAACTCCCATTTGTCCCGATTTGCTAACCATCTCCTGAGCCTTCTCAGAATTTGAAGCAACATTGTACTCGGTAAACGGAATCTTATTTTGCTGGAAATAACTTTTTGCCATTCGACAAAATCCACAAGATGGGGTGCTATACATTATTACAGCCATGGTAGGCCTCCTCGTTTTCTTTCATTTAGTGGGTTAAAGATAGCGGTTAGAACAAGTAGAGGTCAATTAAAGAGTTGGTGACAACGTCACCAAGTGGTGTTAGCATTAAATTGACTAACCCCTTCCCCTTGACAGGAGGGCGGTGGCTCTTCAAACTAAAATATGAGGTAGCTATGCAGAGTCTCTATTTGACAAAACCGAGCCACATTGAGGTGCGAGAGGTGCCGATTCCCCCCTTTAAAGAGGACGAACTCCTTATCAAAGTTGCCTATTGTGGAATATGTACCCTAGAACAACGTCTCTACACAGGGGAGAGAGAAATTCACTACCCCATAGTACCAGGCCATGAGGCAAGTGGCGTCGTCGTTGAGGTGGGAAAGGGGGTGGTTACCAATGTAAAGCGGGGGGAGCATGTTGCCCTCGATTTGGTAAATCGCTGTTATGCTTGCGCTGCGTGCTTAAGGGGAGAAACCAATCTCTGTGAAAACCGTTTTAAAGCAGGCCAAAAAGTGTTGGGGGCCTTTAGCGACTATATTGTGGTCAAACCACATCAAATTCATCCCATCCCTACCACCCTTCCCCTTGAGGAGGCTGCCTTTAGCGAGCCATTAGCCTGTACGGTGCGTTCATTGAAGAGGGGGCGCCTCACCTTGGGCGATACCCTCCTTATTAGCGGACTGGGGACGATGGGAATTCTCCATCTGAAGGTTGCTCAAGTTATGGGGTTGAGGGTAATCGCCTGTGATCCCAACGCAGAGCGACTCCAAAAAGCCAAGGAGTTGGGGGCGATTACCTTCACCTCCGAAGAGTGCCTTGAAGGGATAAATGAGCTAACCGCTGGACGGGGTGTTGAAGGTGCTATCGTCACCACCGTTGCTACCCAAGGACTCGATGTGGCTATTCAAGTCCTCGCGACGAATGGGACTCTTGTCCTCTACTCCTCGTATGGGGAGGAGAAGCTCTTCCCCTTTGACCTCAATGCAATTCATCAGAAGGAGCTAACCATAACCGGCTCTGAAGGGCGCAGTGGAGACGATTTTCACCAAGCCGTGCGGCTACTTAGCAATGGAACCATTAACTGTAGCGATTTAATTTCTAATATTTACCCCTTAAGTTGGGCCCAAGAGGGGTACAAGAGGGCTCTCTCCAAAGACACTTACCGCGTTCTCTTTAAGCTGGGGGAAGCATGATACTCGCTATTGATGTTGGAACAACGACCTTCAAGGGCGCTCTTGTCTCTCCCCAGGGGGAGATTGTCGTCCTTGAGAAATATAGCCTCAAGATTGAGGGGGGAATTGAGATTGATCCCCTCGAGTGGGAGAAGGCCCTCGCCTCACTCATGGCAGCCCTTCCACATAAAGGGGCGATTGAGGCGATTGTTGTGAGTGGCAATGGCCCCACTATCGTTCCCCTCCTCAATGAAGCTCGCGCCGAGGGGGGCCTTATTACGACCCACTCAGCTAAAGCCCGCCTCTGGCTCGATAGAAGGGCTTCTCAAGAAGCTCAAGAGGTCTCAACCCTAATGGGAAGTTATATCGATGCCTCCTTCTTCCTCCCCAAAGTCCTCTACCTCAAGAGAGAAGATCCCCTCCTCTATGAACAAACTCAATATTTCCTCCCCTGTAGCGACTATATCAACTACCTCTTTACCAACGCAGTGGGGGCCACCCTCCACGCTGAAGATGGGGCTAAGTGGTATTGGACGCAAGATGCAATTGAACAGGTGGCCTTGGAGAGGGAAAAATTTCCCCCCCTCATTAAAAGTGGGGAGTTGGTGGGAGGGGTGAGCAAACTAGCTGCCCAAACCTTTGGCCTCAAAGAGGGACTCCCCCTCTTCTCGGGTGGTCCCGATTTTATTGCCACCATCCTAGGGGCAGGCGTTACGCGCCCCTCGATGGTGTGTAACCGCTCAGGGACAAGTGAAGGGGTCAATCTTTGTACGGCAGCCCCCATCTACGATAAACGTCTCCTCACCTATAAACACCCTGTAGAACCCTACTACAACCTCTCTGGGGTGATCTCAACTTCGGGCAAAGCAATTAACTGGGCTAAAGAACTCCTTTTAGGGGAAGAGGGGAAGTTGGAGAACTTCTATAAGCTAATCACTCCAAACAGAGGGGAAGAATTGATCTTCCTCCCCTACCTAAGTGGGGAGCGCGCTCCCATTTGGAACCCCGATGCAAAGGGGGTCCTCTTTGGGCTCACCCTCGAGAGTAGCCGTAATAGAGTTGCTAGAGCAGTCGTTGAGGGGGTGTGTCTCGCCTTGCGTGATGTCCTTGAGGTGATGGGAGAATCGGGAGGAGAGGCTGCGGTAATTAGAGTGACTGGTGGGCCTTCTGAGAGCTCTCTCTTAAACCAAATGAAAGCTGATGTCACTGGGGTAAAGGTAGAGGTTCCCACCACGCACGAAGCAGAGTTGGTGGGCTTGGCTATTATTGGGAACACCGCCCTAGGGCGCTTCTCTTCCCTAACTGAAGGGGCTCAAGAGATGGTTAGAGTGGGGGAGAGTTATCTCCCCAATGAGAAGATGAAGGCTACTTACGACCACCTCTTTAAGAGGTATCGCTCACTTTATAGTGCCCTTAAAGGGCAATGGGGGGCAAACAATGGAAGCAGGAATTAAAATTAGGGGCAAGCGACTTTTCAATAAAGAGAGCGGCATGTCACTCACCGTCGCCCTCGACCATGGGGCAATTGCCGGTCCCCTCAAAGGATTAGAAGATCCCCGTAAGGTGGTGAGGGAGTGCTTTAATAGTGGCGTTGATGCCATCTTAACGACCAAGGGGGTTGTTAAAACAGTGGCTGATGAATGGCCCCGTGATGTGGCTCTAATTTTAAGATTGACGGGGGGCTTTACCCTCTTTGGGGGAGATTTCACCGAAGAGGTGATTAGTGAAGCTGAAACAGCCCTGAGGTATGGTGCCTCCTATGCCGCCTTGAGCATAAAATTTGGCCACAGCGAAGAGGGACGCCTTATTAAACAAGTCTCCTTGGCTATTGATCAGTGCCACGCCTTAGGGCTACCGGTGATGTTAGAGGTGATGGCTAAGGGGCGACTCGATGGGAGAGAGTTCCCCCCTAACGACCCACAGGCAATTAAGATGGCTGCCCGCATGGGGTGTGAGTTGGGGGCTGATGTTATAAAAACCTACTATACTGATAACTTCAACGAGGTGGTCGACGGGTGTCCCGTCCCCATCCTCATCTTGGGAGGCAAGGAGGGGCGGGGGAAGCGCCAACTCCTTCAAGATGTTAAAGAGAGTTTAGACGCTGGCGGGCGAGGGGTTGCCATTGGGCGCAATATATGGGGAGAGGGGGAGGCCTCGGCAATGCTGGCTGCCCTAAAGGGAATACTCCACGACAAATTAAGCGTAGAAGAGGCTTGTGCCGTCGCTAAAAGGAGCTGAAATGAGAAAGAGATCAATCTTGTTGTTAATTCTAATGTTCTCCACCCTCCTTCTCTTTGGGAGAGGCGGTAAAGAGGTAACTAAAGGGGAGAGTTCTGTCCTCGTCTATATTACAGGGGTTGTTGCCGGAAGCCCCCCCTATACAGCGATGGCTGAAGGGGCGCTCGAGTTTGCTGCCCTCCATGAAAATGTGAAGGTGAAGGTCTATGAAGCGGGGTTTAACCAAGCTGAATGGGAAGAGCAACTGACGGCCCTTGTTGCTACTGGAGAGTACGACTTAGTCTTAGGGTCCAACCCCTCCCTCCCAGAAATTTGTGAGAAAATCGCAAAGAAGTTCCCTTCAATGCGGTTCATTATTACCGATGCATTTTTCGAAGGGCACCCCCAGATTAAAACCTTCCTCTTCAACCAGTATGAGCAGTCGCTCTACTTAGGCTATTTAGCAGGGCTCGTCACCACTAGCCAAATGCCATTAGCTAACAAGGAGTTGAAGGTGGGCTTCATTGCCGCCCAAGAATACCCCCTATTAAATAGACACATGGTTCCCGGTTTCCTCCAAGGAGCGCAGATGGTCAATCCAAATATAACGCTCGACTTCAGAGTTGTGGGCAATTGGTTTGACGCCAACAAGGTGGCCGACCTGGCCACCAGTATGATTAATGCTAAGGTTGATGTCTTCGCTATCATCGCCGGGGGAGCTTCTCAGGGGCTCTTTAAAGTGGCCCAAACTCAAGGCGCCTATATTGTCTTCCACAACGAAAAGCAATACGACGCCGCCCCCGGCTATGTAGTGGGGTGTGGCTCAATGGAGCAGAAGAAGCTGGTTAAGGAGATCCTCGAAGTAGCTTTAACAGGAGAGATTGAGTATGGAGAGGCCACCATCGTGGGACTCAAAGAGGGATATCTTGGTTTCTTTTTCGACGACCCCAGTTATCTTGAGACCCTCCCCCAAGAGATTAGAGATAAATTTGAACTATTAATGGCGCAACTGCGAGAGGGAAAAATCGCCTACACCCTCCCTAAACTGTAGAGGGGAGTCGGAGCATGGCTTACGCAGTAGAGATGGTCAACATTGTTAAACGCTACTCTGAGACGGGTGTATTAGCTAACAATAAGGTCTCTCTATCGCTACCCAAAGGGAAGATATTAGCCTTAGCCGGCGAAAATGGGGCGGGAAAGAGTACCCTAATGAAGATCCTCTATGGCCTAGAGCTTCCCGATGAGGGCTCTATTGCCGTTAATGGAGAGGGGGTTAAAATAGATTCGCCCCTAGTGGCCAACAAGCTTGGTATCGGGATGGTCCACCAACACTTGATGTTAATTGATCAATTTAGCGTCAGTGAAAACGTAACATTGGGGCAAGAGGTGACTAAAGGGTTGCGTCTTAGCCACCGCCAGCGGGATGCGGAGGTGACGGCTCTCATTGAACGCCACAACTTTCCCCTTAAAGCTGAAGAGAGGGTGGGAGAGTTAACACTGGGGCAAAAGCAACAGGTTGAGATTTTAAAGATGCTCTACCGCAATGTGGAGCTCTTAATTCTCGATGAACCGACTGCCCTCTTAGCAGAACAAGAGGTGGACGCCCTCTTTGCCACCTTGAGAGAGTTGGTGGTAAAAGGTGTCTCAATCATCCTCATAACCCATAAACTCCGTGAGATAAAGGTTATCAGCGACTACCTCACAATTATGAGGGGGGGAGAGGTTGTGGGGAGTTATAAGACGGCAGAGATAGATGAAGAGGAGATCTCTCGACTGATGGTTGGTCGCACCCTCGCTTTTAAAACTGATAAGAGCTCTTACCAGGGAGAGCGAGAAGAGGTGCTCCGCCTAGAGGGGATCACCTTAAACGCCAAAGGGGCCAAGCGCCCCCTTTTAAACAATGTCTCCTTTAGTGCCTTTAGGGGAGAGGTTTTAGGTTTTGCCGGAGTAGGTGGCAATGGGTTAGGTGAGCTTGAGTCACTTTTAGGGGGCTTTGTAAAGCCAAGTGAAGGACATGTTTTTTACAATGGGGAAGATATTACTGGCTACTCCCCTCGACAATTGCGTCACTCTGGTCTCGCCTATGTCCCCTCTAATCGCCTCACTAGGGGGAGCGCCTCTCAAGCATCGCTGGCCCACAACTTAATAGCCACTAAAGTTGCTCAGTTTACTAAAGGGGGGCTTTTACAAAGGCGTAAGATTACCGCCTACTCCAATAAGGTATTGGCCGATTACGCTATCAAGGGGGGCTCTGACGCAGCAGTGGGGAGTCTGTCTGGGGGAAATATTCAGAAGCTAATCTTAGCTCGGGAGATAGAACATCTACACGACTACATTATCTTGAGCCAACCCACTTGGGGGTTAGATGTAGAGAGTAGCCTCTCTGTCTATAATAAAATGTTAGACCTTAAGAGGAGGGGGGTTGCCCTTCTCCTCATCTCAAGTAACCTTGACGAGGTATTAGCTCTGAGTGACCGCGTCGCTGTTTTCTACGGCGGGGAGATTGTGGCTCTCCTAGAGGGGGAAGCCCTTAAGGGGGCTACCAAAGAGACCCTGGGTGCCTATATGTTGGGTCTTAAGGGGGGGGGAGTTAGTGGAACGTAAAATAGATCTCCCTCTTATTTTGGTTATCATCCTCCTCGCCCTTTTAGCGGTAGTAATCTCTGTATTTCTCCTCTCTGGTGATCCTCTACGAACCCTCCATTACTTCTTCTTGGGGCCCCTTAAGGGGCGCTACTACATTGGCAACTTCTTAAACTCGATGGGAGTACTAATTTTTGGGGCTCTCGGCTTCTCAATTGCGATGCAAGGTGGAAGCTTCAATCTTGGGGGCGAGGGGCAGATCTATGGGGGGGCTTTTGTGGCAACTATTGCCACCTTTGGCTTGGCTAGGTTGGGGGTGGTAGCCCCCCCTCTCGCCCTTTTGGCGGGGGCCCTCTTCAGTGGTCTAATTGCAGCCCTCTCGGGGTTTCTTAAATTGAGGTGGGGGACTAATGAGTTAATCACCACCTTCTTAATCTCCTATGCCCTCATCCTAGTGGTCAATTATTTGGTGGGGGGGCCCTTCTTAGACCCCACCACCAATTTAATTGCGACCCGTAAGATTGCCCCTCAGTTTCAGTTGGCTAAAATATTGGAGCCTAGTAATCTTAGTACCGGACTAATTTATGCCCTTTTAGCCGTCGTTGTGGTCAGTTTCTACCTCAACCGTAGTCGCAGTGGCTTTGAGTTGAAGATGATGGGTTATAATCCCCAATTTGCCCTCTACAGTGGGATAAGGGTGGGGTGGTACACTCTTTGGCCCATGTTCCTCAGTGGAGCCTTTTATGGTTTGGCGGGGGGAATCTCCATCTTTGGAACCTACCACGCCACCGTTAAGGAGTTCTCCTCTGGGATGGGGTGGAATGCACTAGCGGTAGCCCTTATTGCCCGCTACCGCCCTTGGGCAATTGTGCCAGCGGCCCTTTTCTTTGCTTACCTCGAAGCTGGCTCTCGTAATGCCATGCTCCATAGCGATGTCACCTTTGAGATTATCTCAATTGTCCAAGCTGTAATCTTCTTCTTCATCACCAGTGCACTTTTAAAAAAGAGGGGAGGACGTCATGGCTAAGTTCCCCCTCCTGCATAGCGCTGTTTCAATTATGACGCCGTTGTTGTTAGCTGCTACTGGAGGGCTCTTCACTGAACTCTCGGGGATGCTCAATATTGCCCTTGAAGGGATGATGCTTTGGGGGGCCTTCTCCTCTATAGTTTTCACCCACTATACCGGTTCCCTCTTCCTGGGAGTGTTATTAGCCCTCCTAACAACAATGCTCTTGGCAGCTATCATGGGGAGTGCCACCCTCTATTTGCGCTCCAATATCTTTATAACGGGTTTGGCAACTAACTTACTCGCCTCGGGTTTAACGGTGGTCCTCTCTTACCGGATGTTTGGTAACAAGGGGGTTGTCGTCTTTAAGGGGATAAAAGAGCTCCCCTACTTAAAGATTCCCCCCCTCCAATCGATTCCCATCTTGGGAGACCTTTTAATAGGGCACCACCTCTTCGTCTATTTAAGCTGGTTCTTACTATTGGTAGCCCTCTTCCTCCTCTACCACACCCCCTTTGGCTTGCGCCTCCGCTCAATAGGGGACAACGAAGAGGTGCTCCTCTCTCTTGGTCACCAACCAAATCTCTATCGGATGGTTGCTTTCCTTATTGCGGGTGCTTTCTGTGCTTTTGGTGGGGCAACCCTCTCCCTCTCATTGGGGGCATTTGTCCCTAATATGACGAGTGGGAAGGGGTGGATTGCCCTAGTTGTTATCTTCTTGGGGCAAAGGAGACCTTTGGGACTCCTTTTAGCAGCTTTTGTCTTTGGATTAGCTGATGCCTTCTCAAACTATGCTCAGGGGGCATTTAACATCCCAGCTGAGTTTATTTTGGCTATCCCCTATGTCTTCACCCTTTTAGTGATGATTGGTCTCTCTGCCTTCAATAGTCGCAGGCGCGGTAGTTAGAGAATTTGTCAAATTATCCCCATTTGAGTATCTTTCCCCCATTATCTTGGTAGGGAGGGGCTATGTTAGATCCAAAAATAGTAGAAATTCTCTCTACTCCCCCCGATAGTGCCGTAGCGATTGCTACCCAGGGGAGAGATGGAGTCCACTTAGTTAACACGTGGAACAGTTACATTGAGATTTATGAGGGGGATAAACTCCTTATTCCAGCGGGGAGGATGGAGAAGAGTGAAAAGAACCTAGAGGAGAACGCTAGAGTTCTAGTTACAATCTGCCACCGCGATGTGGAGGGGCTACGCCATAAGGGGACGGGATTTCTTATCCAAGGGGAGGGGCTCTTTGTTAAAGAGGGGCCCCCTTATGAGATAATCAAGGGGCGATTTCCTTGGGCAAGAGCTGCCCTGATGATTAAAGTTTTAAAAGCGGAACAGACTCTTTAGATATACTCCGAACGCGATTCGAACGCGTGACCCCTTCCTTAGGAGGGAAGTGCTCTATCCTGCTGAGCTATCGGAGCGTGGTGACGCGTTTGATAATATGAGAAACAGCGTCGAGTTGTCAACATATTGAGTAAATGGGGTAAAACTTGGTACTCTTGAACCTTACTTTTAGGTTGTAACGCAAGAGTGTTGAATATTTATGCGAAATTATGTATATAGTTTCTAATCTTTACCTATAGACCAATTGGGTAGCTTATAGGTAGTCATGCAGGAGGAATGTATGAGAAAAATTTTGTTTACAGTGCTTTTGGTCGTTGTTGTTTCAATAATTCCACTATTCGCCGGAGGCAGCAAAGAGGATTCTGTAAAAGTTGGTTTTATTGGACCAATGACTGGGGACCATAGTAACTATGGAGACCTAATCTCTAAGGGTGCTCTACTCGCCATTGAAGAGAAGAATGCTCAAGGTGGAATTGCAGGAAAGTTTAAGATTGACCTAGTAGTTGAAGACTCCGAAGGGGACCCCCAGAAGGGGCTTGCCGGAATTGAAAAACTCTCCAGCTCTGACAAAATCGTTGCTCTGATTGGACCGGTATTTACTGGTGTTGCTTTTGCTGTTGGCGAGAGGGTCCAAGATGAAGGTATTCTTATGGTTACCCCCTCTGGAACCCACAAAGATATTACCAATATTGGAAACTATGTTTTCAGAACAGTTGCCAGTGACGGTCTACAGGGAGAAGTCTCAGGTCACTACTACTATGAGAAACTTGGGGTGCGCAACCTTGCTATCCTCTATATTAAGAACGATTACAGCCAAGGGTTGTACGAGGGGACCAAAGAGAGCTTTGAGAGTCGTGGTGGTAAAATCATAATCACAGAAACGGCCCAAATGGGTGACAAAGATTTCAAAACCCAGCTCACTAAAATTAGAGCAGCCAACCCCGATGCAATCTATATCCCCAACTACACCGCTGAGATGGCTCAAATTCTTGAGCAAGCTTACCAGCTAGGGATGAATATTCCTTTCTTATCGGGTGACGGATTCTCTAACCCCTTAATCTACAGCCTAGCTCCCGACTACACCGATGGGGTCATCTACGTGGGACCCACCGAGGTTAAAGAGTCGTCTTCTTTCAAGAAGTTTGTAGCCGACTATACGGCTAAGTGGGGCTTTGCACCCGACTCATTTGCCACCAACGCTTACGATGCGTCCTACATCCTCTTTGAGACTCTTGAGAAGGTCTATGCAAAAACTGGCAAATTTGATCGCAAGGCTATCCGTGATACTTTTGCTGCCACCAAAGATTTCCAAGGGGTGACTGGAACCATTAACTTTGCGGAGAATGGGGACCTCGTCGCTTACCAGGGAGTCTACCGGGTTGAGGGGATTACCCCAAAATATCTTGGTGCTTATACTGTTGTCGATGGAAAGTTGATCGAAGTCGATCTTTAAGGTGTGAGGGGACACCTCCCCTCCATTTAGTTTATTGCAACGTCGGGGGCACATGTGATACTGTGTCACTACGATGATGTGTGGACCTCCGCTAGTCGGAGGTCTGCCTATTAAGGAGCCTTTTGTGGGATCTATAGCCGAATTTTTCCAACACTTAATGAATGGCTTAACCCTTGGAGGAATCTACGCCCTGATTGCTCTGGGCTACACCATGGTTTATGGCATTCTTAAATTTATAAACTTTGCACATGGGGATATCCTCATGGTGGGTTCTTACATTGGGCTATTTGCTTTTAATTTAATCAAAGGTCAAACCCTTGGTCCTTGGACCTTTATCGCCTTCTTTATTGCGATGTTGGCCGGAATGGCCTTTAGTGCGGGTCTCGGCGTTGTGATTGAGCGGGTGGCCTACAAGCCCCTAAGGAAGGCCACTAGGTTAGCCCCTCTTCTCTCAGCCATCGGGGTCTCTTTCATTTTGAGCAATATGGCAGCCTGGATTTGGGGAACTAAATCACGTAAGCTCGACTACCCCTTCAAAAACACCCCGATTAAGTTTGGCGGAGTCTCGATAACTCCCCACCAGATTTTAATTTTAGTGGTCGTTGTTATAATGATGATAGCCCTCAAGCTCTTTGTCGACCGTTCCCGTATTGGGAAAGCGATGCGCGCCACGAGCCTTGATCAAGATACTGCTAAGCTGATGGGGGTGAAGGTTGACCAAATCATAGCTATCACATTTGCCATCGGTTCAGCCCTAGCGGCGACGGCCGGTTTCTTGATTGCCCTTGA
>DUOJ01000070.1 GCA_012838895.1 Spirochaetales bacterium | reverse complement strand
CTAAGTCTCTCTTTAGCTAATACGGTAAACATATGGACCTCCCACACCGGTAAAAGGGGTAAATGACCTCTTCTTGTTGGTATCAGACTACCAAAAGAAGTAACTTTGAGCAATTAAAGTTTTATTATTGCCACTTTCCCCATTTGTGTTAAACTTAGAGTGGAGGTTCGCTATGTACTATTATTTACTAGTTTCTCCAACGGAAGCCCTTATTGCTTCGATGCTTGAGAGCGACGCTTTTGCCCTCTATATGTCGAGAGGGGAGCATAAAACGGCTAAAGAACAGTTAATCTTTGTTGAGGTTACCGAAGAGTTTGGCTCCGAATTTGATTGGGACTTTGCCCGTAAAACTTGTGTCCCCCACCCCGATGGGAGACCCAAGAACTCGGTCTACCTAAGTGTTTATCGGGCTTTAGAGAGGGTCCCTCTTGAATACCTAGGAGACCTTTTTTTGGTGACTAAAGATGGCAAAGTTCTACGTCTTAAGAAGGGGCTCTACGAAGAGCCCAAAAAGTGGCGTGGTTATGCCCTCTACAAAGAGTTGTGCCCCGTCACTCCACTAGTGGCCAGTACCCTCCTACCCAGATCTTTTGCCACCTACCTTCTAGACTCAACACGCCACATCTCAGTGCCAGCCATTGTATTTGCCGATGTGAAACTCTTTGATTTAGACGACCCCCAAAAGGCTGATAAGTGTCTCCACATCTTTGACCAAGAGAATTGCCAACACCTGCGCTCCTGTTTTGCAGAGATTAGACGTACCCCCTTCAAGAAGGCGAAAACTATCGATCGCTCCTATGGTGATAAATTCGACTACTCGATAATCGACAAGGGGATCTACTTTGGGCGCCATAATGAGGGGATTGTCTTCTACCCCCTCCCCTCGTTGGCAACAATTAGAGAAAAACACCATGATTGGGGAGTATCTGCCCACTTATTTGAGAGGTAAGTAATGATTAAACGCGCGCGTGAGATGCTCTATCGAGAGCGTCAGATGCGGGGAGGAGACGGTTTGTGTCAAACAGTCGACTTCCTCACTAAAGAAGAGATGCAACACTGTCGCCTCTTTGGGACCATCACCCTTGAACAAGGGTGCTCTATTGGAGAGCACCCCCACGAAGGGGAGACCGAATACTACTGGATTATTAGCGGCGAAGGGGTTGTAACCGAGAGCGACGGTGAAAAGGTAGTTCAAAAGGGAGACCTAGTTATAACGGGGAATGGAGAGAGTCATGCTATCCGAAATGAGAAGGAGGAACCACTCCTTTTTCTTGCCCTTATTATCCTTGATTAGGAATCAGGGGTAGCTCTAAGGTGGCTATCTCACGCCGGTAGATTTTAATAAAGAAGATTATCGCTAAAAGTAATGAGGCAACCTCAGAGGCTAAGAAGGCGAACCAAACAGCATCTAATCCCCAAATACGAGCCAACAGGTAAGCTGCCGGAAGGAGGACCCCTAACTGCCTCACAATGGAGATAATGAGGCTGTAGAAGCCTTTCCCTATCGCTTGGAAGGAGGAGCTTAAGATAATTGCTATTCCAGCTAAGGGGAAGTGGATACTAATAATTCTCAGCGCCCTAATACCAATATCGAGCATCGAGGGGGAGGCATCAAAGAGCCTAAGGAGAAGAGCTGGGATTGTCTGGAAAATTAGGATACCCAAGAGCATCATCCCGGTAGCGATGAGGACGGCGTGCCGAATAGTTCGAGCTATCCTCTCTTTGTTGCGTGCCCCATAGTTGAAACCAACTATGGAGATCATAGCGGCTGTCAATCCAAAGACAGGGAGGAAGATAAAACTTTGTAACTTAAAGTAGATTCCGAAGACCGCTACCGCCGTAGCGCTAAAAGCGATTAAAATTGTATTCATCCCAATCGTCATCACCGACCCAATCGATTGCATGATGATAGAGGGGAGCCCCACTTCGTAGATCTCTTTGATTGTCCTAAACTTGGGGCGAAATCGCTTAAATTTAAAGTTCAATTCGGTGGTCTTTCGAATCATAAAGAAGAGGGCGAGTCCCATCGCGACCCACTGCCCAATAACGGTGGCTATCGCGGCCCCGGCGGTCCCCATCGCAGGTAGTCCAAAATAGCCGAAGATGAAAATGGGGTCCAGTATTATGTTAATAATAGCCCCCACCCCTTGGGTAATCATGGGGTGGATGGTGTTACCTGTCCCCTGCATAATCCTTTCACACACAAGCTGACCAAAAATACCCAATGAGAGGGTAGTACAAATTATTAGGTAATCTTGCCCCATCTTTATTATTTCGGGAGAGTCGGTAAAGAGTTGGAAGAAGAAGGGAGTCAATATAGCCCCAAAGATTGCAAAGAAAATCCAGATGACAACAGACAAGAAAAGGCCATGGACAGCGACACTCGAAGCCTCCTTGTGTTGCTGAGCCCCTAGACGGCGAGAAAGGAGTGAATTGACCCCAATGGCAGTCCCTACCCCAACCGAGATCATCAACATCTGAATCGGAAAGGCCAAAGAGACGGCTGTTAAAGCATCTTCCCCCACCCTTGCGATAAAAATTGAGTCAACTACATTGTAGAGGGCTTGAATCATCATTGAAAGCATAATGGGAAATCCCATTGTTATTAGAAGAGAACCAACGGGTCGCACCGCCATCTTATTTTGACTTATTTTTTGCATGACTCGTAATCTATACTAAGAGGAACATCTGCTCAAGTGGACCCTAAAGGGAGAACCAAAACAGCCGCTCACTGCTGAGCGGCTGACAAGGTCGGATGTACCTCTGTTTTATTTTATTTTCACATCAATTTTCTTAGGCTGTTTAGCCGGAATCTTGGGAATTGAGATTGTTAAGACACCATTCTTGAAAGTCCCTTCAATCTTCTCTTCATCAACCCCTTCGGGTAGAGCAAAGCTCCTCTCGAAGCTGGTGCATGAGCGCTCCCTAATTAGGTAATTGGGGCTCACTTTCTCTTCTTTAACCTCTTTCTCGGCCTCACAGAGACTAGAAATCTTGAGAACATGTTTGTCGACATGGACATCCACATCTTTCTCAGAGTACCCGGGAAGTTCTGCTTCTAAGACATAACTTGTATCATCTTCCCAGATGTCGACCGATGGAGCTTTAGTTGTAGGCAAACCCCAGTCATTCCAAAGACTATTAAATAGACTATCAAAATCTCTGGTTGCCCTTACTGCTCCTGGGTTTCTTGTTACTACATACTTCATATTACACCTCCGTAACTTTATTTTATCTTTCACCTATATACATGCAACTAGCGTGCCAACTCTTAGATATATTTATTAATTGCTATATTATAAGGAATTACAAACTAGTGACAAACTAAGACTTTTCAACAAGCCAACCCAATGTGTATCATAATTACACACCGAAGATGGTATAATTCCCATTTTGTTCATTAGAGTCACAAAATATTACTTACAATCTTTAACCACCCAATAAGTGTATAGATATGACACACTGCCTATTATTTACTATCGGTTGACTATTTAGTTTATCCTCTGTATAGTTTGTTTCAGTCGACGCAGGGTAGAGCAGTTGGCAGCTCGTCGGGCTCATAACCCGGAGGTCGTAGGTTCGAGTCCTACCCCTGCTATAGAGGCCAGTCCAAATGGGCTGGCCTTTTCCATACCCAAAGCGATGCTACTGCTCCAACCACGATGGCCCATGACGAGTTGACTGAAACTAAAATAAAGAGGCTCAAGCTTGTAAAGGTGCATGTAACTAGAAAACTACTGCTTTAAGCAAAAGCCTTTAGTCTACAGCGACTTATGATGACATTTGTTGGTATATCTCATTCTAAACGACTTAAAACGACATATAATCCTTGCTATCACTGTCCAACCATAATAGAATAGCTAATGTAATTAAAGTTTATTTTTAACCGTGTAGCATATCGAATATTGAGAGGAATAAAATGGATGATAAGTGGCTGACTGTTGAAGAGATTCGACATTATCTAAATGTCAGCAAAGAAACAATTTATAGATGGGTAGAACAAAAATCCATGCCCGGGCATAGAGTGGGACGCCGATGGATGTTCAAGCAAAATGAGATTGACTCTTGGATACGCTCAGGTGGAGCTTCTGAAAAATAAGTTATGGGGAATGCATTTCTATGTTAAATACAGATTTTAAAGTACTACCTACTACCACCTCGTTAATCATTTCAAAAGATATGAATTATCAATTTGCCCTTATCGACAGGTTTTTAATTTCAGACAAGATGGTGCTTCTTGAAAAGTTAGCTCAAGAAGCAAACACCCCAAAAATCAGTGTAAATCTCGATATACTTACTAGATTGCTAGAATTAACAAACGTAATAAAAGAAAAACCCCATCCAATTTAAATTGATGAGGTATGATTAAATAGTAACTAGACAAGGAGTTAGCTATAATGAGAAAGAAAGAAATACTTTAACTCCTCAATCAGCTTGAATGGAAAGATGTTGAATTTAAAGAAGCCAAACTAGATGTCCCTAAAAGCGCATATGAAGCTGTTTCTGCTTTTGCAAATACAGAAGGTGGTTATCTAATCTTTGGTGTAAGAAAAAATGGCGCCAATTACGAAATTATGGGTATTGCCGACGTTGATAAAGTTCAAAATGATTTTATTTCAACGTTGCGACAAAAGGAGAAAATAAGTTGCACAATTGATGTCCAAGAGAGTTTGAAAACAGTATCTGGCAAAAACCTTCTTGTTTTTTACATTCCAGAAGCCAAGCGACAGGATAAACCTGTGTACTTAAATGGGAGCATCAAACAAAGTTTTCTCCGAAAGGGTGCATGTAATGTTAAATGCTCAGATGTTGAATTGAAAAGGCTTATGAATGATGCATCCAGAGAACGCCATGATAGTAATACCCTAGATTTTGATATAAATAAATGTTTTAAATCCAAAGATATCTCTTGGTATCGTCAGCAATATGAGGGGAGGGTTGAAAATCGTAGCTATGTAGACCTAAACGATGAAGAATTCCTTTTCCAATTTGGTTTAATTAGAGAAACTTCAGCGGGGAGAAAACCAACGGTAGCTTCTATTCTACTATTTGGGCAAGATGGATACTTGAGAGACGTACTCCCACGACCTGTTATAGATTGTCAGCGTTTTCTATACGGCTCAACTCAAACAAATGAGGGAAGATGGCATGATAGAGTTGTCTGTGATTACAACCTTATACAGACATGGTCAGCCACCCTAGAATGGTATTACAGATTTGCAGAAATTCCATTCAATGTAGATCCTAAAACTATGCAAAGAAAGGACCAGCCAGTTAGTTATATTGCCTTTCGAGAGTCTATTGTAAATATTTTGATTCACCAAGACTATTCTGACCAGACAAGAAAAGCTGTTATTCAACATTATTCTGATATGACCCGATTCTGGAACCCGGGAGATGCTTTTGCGGATATCGATAATTTGCTTGAACCAGAAGAAAAGGAAGTCCGAAATCCACTCATTGTTACTGCTTTTAGACGAATAGGTTTAAGCGAACATGCGGGTTGGGGATTGCGTGACGTATTTAGATCTTGGCGAGGTTTAGGGTTTATCCCTCCAGAAATTTTTAATGACAAATCAAAGAAAACGTTCGAATTAATCCTAAAGCAAGAATTACTTCTCTCAGAAGATCAGCTAGCGTTTCAAAAGACAATTAGTGTGCACCTTTCCCAAGATGAAGCAGCATTATTTGCTTATGTCTGTAAGAAACTCTCAACAATTCATTTGAATGACATTAAATATATTATTGACAAACCTGTCTCTGAGTGTCTAAAAGTTGCTAAACAATTAGTAAATCAGATTCTACTTATACAAACATCAGAAAGTTCTTTTGAGCTAGAACCAACAATAAGACAAAGGCTTATTGCAATGCCTTATGACGAGGCCCATGATGAGGCCCATGACGAGGCCCATGACGAGGCCCATGACGAGGCCCATGACGAGGCCCATGATGAGTTGACTGAAACTGAAATAAAGATTATTCAAGCTTGTAAAGAAGAGATGAGTACCACTCAACTATTGGAAATACTTGGTTATACAAGTAGAACAGGAAATTTTAAAAATGCTTTAGCTAGGCTTATAGAAGTAGAACTAATTCAAATGACTATTCCCGAAAAGCCTCGTAGTAAATCCCAAAAATATATAATATCTGAAAAAGGAATCGAATTATTAAAAGAATGGGAAGAACAATAATCTCACATAAAGCTTAAAAACAGTTACCCTACTTGAATTCCCATCTTTTGAAGCTAACAGGTAAGAACTCTAACCCTGCTATAGAGGCCAGTCTAAATGAGCTGGCCTCTTTGCTATCTAGACTATTGGGGAATCCTCTCCATCATCTCGTGGAGGCCTCCTCCGTTGGTTACATTCTTGAAGCCAATCTGCTCTAAGAGGCGCACTCCGTAACTTGAGCGGGCTCCTGATGCACAATAGACAATTATCTCGCGCTCTTTCTCCCCTAGATCTTGACCCCACTTCTTTAGGGCATCTAAGCCGATGTTGATTGCTCCGGGGCAGGCTCCCATGGCAAACTCCATGGGGGTCCTCACATCGATGATAATAGGTCCATCATCTTCGGCGCTACAAGCTGGCTCTTCTACTACCTCTTTGGGGAGCTCTAGATTGTTGACCCGCTTCTTCTCTACAGGGTAGAGCCCCACCCCTAGACGATTATAGCCAATAGCTCGCTCATAACGCTCAAGGCTGGTGTAACCTCCGCTGAGGTTGTAGACCTCATCGAAGCCCGCCCCTTTGAGCATCCTTAGAACGACGTGGGACTTTTGTCCATCATCGCTGATTAAGAGAATGGGAGCCCCTTCAGGGATTCTATCTAGATTCTCCCTCAAAGCATTTTGGCTAATATTGTTTGAACTGTAGAGGTTGGCCTTGGAGTAGCTTATGGGGTCACGTAGATCGATAACCACCGGCTGTCTTTTGTTAATGAACTCCTCAAGGTCTTGCACCAAGATAGATGGGCTAAAATTGGTATCGTGGTTTACAGCGGTAAAGGCGGCCATATTGACCGGGTCGTTGGGGGAGTTGAAGGGGGGAGCATAAGAGAGTCCCAGTTCCCCTAACTCTTCAATTGTCAAACCTCCGGCAATCGCTGTAGCTAAGACGTCGATTCTCTTGTCGACCCCTACATAGCCCGCCACTTGGGCCCCTAAAATCTTCTTACTCGTCTTCTCCCAAATGAGCATCACACTCACCTTTTGAGCCCCTTTGAAATAAGAGGTGTGGCTAGCTTTGTGGATTACTATGGCATCGACATCGAGTCCTTTACTCTTGGCCCCCTTTAAGTTGATACCAGTTGAACCCGCTATAGCGTTGAAGACCCTTACTATCGATGAGTTTGAGGGTACTTTATAGACCTTACTCCCACCAACAGCATTCTCTCCAGCAATTCGCCCTTGTCGGTTGGCAGGTCCGGCTAAGGGGACACGGATACTCTTGCCACTCGCTTCATCTAAGATCTCCACCATATCGCCAGCGGCGTAGATATTGGGGTCACTCGTTCGCAGGTTTTCATCGACAAGGAGTCCTCCTGAGTCTCCTAAAGTGAGGTTAGCATCTTTGGCAAGTTGGAGAGTTGGCCTGACACCAATTGAGAGGAGGACAAAGTCGGCTTCAACGACAGTGCCATCACTGAGGACAGCGTGGCTATCTTTAATCTCGTGAAGAGAGGTTCCCAGCTTTAGCTTAACACCATAGTCAAGGAGCTCTTTGGTTATAAAGCCTGCAAACTCCCCCTCTAAGTTGGGAAGGACCTGAGGAGCCATCTCAACTAAGGTGACACTTATACCCCGCTTCACTAAGGCTTCAACCATCTCTAGGCCAATAAATCCGCCCCCCACAACAACAGCGCTCTTGGGGTTGCTCTCAAAGAGGAATTGATCGATGGCATCCATATCGGCTAAGGTCCAGAGTTGGAACACATGCTTCTTGTTAACCCCTTCGAGGGGTGGAACTACCGGCTTCCCCCCTTGGGCTAAGATGAGGGAGTCGTAGGGATAGTAGCGCTCTTCCCCTGTTTCGTTATTAATGGCTTTAACCCGCTTCTTAGTACGATCAATCTCCAGTGCTTCAGTGTTGGTGTGAACATTTACCCTATACTGGTCGTAGAAGGTCTCGGGGCTAGCCAAAATTAGGGATGAGCGGTATTCGATATCGCCTCCAAGGTAGTATGGGAGACCACAGTTGGCAAAGGAGACATCAGCTCCTGCCTCTAACATGGTGATGTTAACATCGTTATCTATACGTCGTGCTCTAGCAGCGGCTGTTGCTCCAGCGGCCACTCCCCCAATAATTAATAGCTCTTTCATCAAATCCCTCCACTCAATCTTGGTATCTTCTATACCCTCTATTCTAATCAATAAAAAAGGAGCGAGTAGAGTGACAAAGTTACAGAGCCCCTTTTTAGGGCTCTCAAACTTACTTATCTATCCATTATCTGGCTTCGTTGAATTCTATAACTGTCTTAACCATTGCTTCGACATTCTCAATTGGGGTAGCAGCTTGTAAGTTGTGAATTGTATTGAAGACATACCCCCCATTCTTACTGAAGATTTCAAGCCTCTCGCGAACCTCTTTGCGCACATCGTCTGGGGTCCCAAAGGGGAGTGTCTTTTGAGTATCTACACCACCGCCCCAGAAGGTTAGCTTCTCGCCGTAGGTATCTTTTAGGTGGTTGGGGTCCATCCCAGTGGCTGAGCACTGGACAGGGTTGAGGATGTCAAAACCGGCATCAATCATAGAACTGATGAGAGGCTCTACTGCACCGCATGAGTGCTTGAAGGTCTTCCAAGTTGTATTAGCATGAATCCAGTCATTAACCTTTTTGTAGTAGGGAGCATATAAAGAGTTGAAAGTCTCAACTGAACAAAACTGTCCCGTTTGTGTCCCAAAGTCGGTCCCACAGATGACAAGGGCATCAATGTTATTTCCCACGACTCCATAGATCTTTGATAAATTCTCTAGAGCAATTTGAGATTGTTCTTCAAAGATTGCATGGATGTAATCTTGGCGCGTTACGGTTGAGATGTACCACTCTGTAACATCACGAATCCCTTTGGGGTAGCGCAGGCCTGGGGCTGGTACTAATGCGATATCTCCAAAGGCTGTTCCCCCAAAGTTGGCAATAATCCCCTTGCCAGTAGCTAAGGCCTTTTTGACACTCTCTCTATAAAACTCTAAATCGGCGGAGGTAACCCTCCCAAATTCTTCTAGGTTGTCCTCAACGTTGAGGTTATCATCATCGATGGGCCCTTGGCGCACAATGGTGTCGAAGAAAAACCCACTCTTTGGCATTTGTCCGCTAGGAGGGGCACTCCTATCCCCTGCCGGGTAGATGTAGAAATAGTCGGCATCTTCGGAAGTCTCAAACTGATTAGAGACTAGGACTTTCTGTCCCCAAGGTGCTACCCACTCTTTAAAGTCTGACTCCTTAGCCACAGAGCCCACAGGGAATCCAAACAAAGTGCTTGTTCCATAAATTCCAACTACGTCGATTTGCATCGCTTCTAAAAGGTCATCTTCTATAAGTCCTAGCATTTGGTAGGGCTCGTGCACTTTGACAAGGCGCTCTTCAAGGCCATAAACCTTGCGCAGTTTCTCTACAACACTACAGTGAATTCCAGTCACTGAAGTTGAACCGAAATCGACGGGGACCTTCCCCTCTTTATGATTCAGTGCAAGTTTTAATCTCTCTTTTCCACTCATTATTGGCCCCCTCTATTGCTAAATTAGCCTATTCCCTTCGTAAATGGAGTTGTAACAGCATTTTCTTAGTCTGAGTTTCTTTAAAAATACTTTCTAAACTATTTTCCATTATATTACGAGGTACCGTAAATTACCACGCTGGGTTAATAATTTCATAAATTAAATTGAATCGTAGTTTCTTCCCCCTCGCTAAATACTATAGGTAGCCTCACTCTCCTTCTTTAGTTTCAAATAGAGGCGCCTAATTTCGTCGGGAACTTCGGGAAAACGGTAGTCGTTGCGGTAGATAATATTGAGCTCTCTCACCATCTTAAAGGGGGCATCGATAGGGACTACGACCAACTTACCAGCTATCTGCTCAAGGAGACAGGCCCTTAGGCTCATCACTGTCACCCCTTGGTTGTTGTAGACCAACTCTTTGATGATGGGGACGTTGTCTATCTCCATCATCACGTTGTAGTTCTTAACGGTCTCGCCGTTGTAGTTGAGAAAGTTCTCAAACTGGAGACGGGTGGCACTGGCAATGGGGCGGAGGATAAACTTCTCCTCTTTGAGCCGCTCAAGTGAGACACTCTGCTCAAGGGCTAAGGGGTTAACAGGGGAGACAACCAGATTAAGGTAGTCGGTATCAATTTTGACGGTAGTTAAGTCGTCATCCGCAATGAAGCCTCCGACAATGGCCAGGTCGATCTCATACGACTGAAGGCGCGCTCTCAGCGACTCTAAAGTCCCCGTCTCGATGCTCACTTTAGTGCGGCTGTGGATATTGCAATACTCAGCCATCACCTGGGGTAGCATATTCTCTTCAGCAGTGGCGGTCATCCCTATATTTAGGCGACTAATGTTGTGGCGCATATCGTCGAGGGCATAGCGGGTATTCTCCTCTATTGAGGCAGCCTGCTTGGCATAGCGCAAGAGGACCTTCCCCTCATCGGTCAAACTAAAAGTCCTACCGGTTTTATAGAAAATTTTTATTTTATAATCATTTTCAAGTTGCTTAATCTGGTGACTCACCGCCGGTTGGGTCAAATGGAGCAATTCAGCTGTTTTTGTGTATGATTCCACCTCCACAAGGGTTAGAAAGGTTTTTATCTTGGTATCTAACATTTTGTACCCCCTCTCTAGTACTCTTACCACGGAACCTATTATTCATCAATTAAATTTATTGATACCCTTATAAAAAAATATAATTTGTCTTATATAAATAAATTGTGTATTATACATCTACATTACAAAATCGCTAGTTGGAAGGGAGGGATAGGTGGAGCACATAAAAGGACTCTTCAATTTTCATGACAGCGCAACCACAATTTTACTCTTTGCCCTTATCTTAGGGGCTGGCTTCCTCATGACTAGAATCACTAAACTTGCCCGTCTTCCCCACGTTACCGGTTACCTCTTAGCCGGGATACTAATTGGTCCCAGTGGGTTAAAGCTGGTCGATATCGCAGTTGTTCAGAGTCTCGACGTTGTCACTGACATCGCCTTGGCAATTATCGCCTTTTCAGTTGGGCGCTTCTTTAGGCTCCCCATGCTCCGCTCCAATGGGGGTAAAGCCATTGTTTTAACCCTCTTCGAAAGCTTAACAGCAGCCGTTGTGGTCACCTTTGGGATGCGCTTTCTCTTTGGCCTCTCTTGGGAGTTTTGCATTATGTTGGGGGCCATTGGTTCGGCCACAGCGCCTGCCAGCACGATGATGACCATCCGCCAATACCACGCTACAGGTCCCTTTGTCGAGACTGTTTTGCAGGTTACCGCCCTCGATGATGCGGTAGCCTTAATCGCTTTTAGTGTCTCAGCTGCTATTATTCAGGCAATTGATACGGGGGCTGTTAACTTCTTAACCCTCTTTATCCCAATCTTTAAGAATTTTCTAACCCTAATAGCCGCCTTTGGAATTGCTTTCCTCTTAAAATTCCTAATTGCTAAACGCCACTCGGATGACCACCGCCTAGTTGTCTTAATGATTGCTATCTTTGGACTCACCGGCTTCTGCTCTATTTTGTCGGTCTCCCCCCTCCTCTCGTGTATGGTGCTGGGAGCCACCTACGTCAATATAAGTGATGATGAGCAGCTCTTTAGGCTCCTTAACTTCTTCGCCCCCCCGATCCTCCTCACCTTCTTCGTTGTCTCGGGGATGAAACTAGACTTGCAGATGTTGAGAGTTGCGGGGATTATGGGGGTTGTCTACTTCTTTATCAGGATTGTTGGGAAGTACCTTGGGGCCTTTGCAGGCGCTTCAGTTTTGAAGATGGATAAATCTATTCGTAACTACTTGGGGCTGGCCCTCTGTCCCCAGGCAGGAGTCTCGATTGGGCTGGCTGCCTTGGGTAACCGCCTTCTCCCCCCTGATCTAGCCAATCTTCTCACTACGATTATCTTATCATCGGCTGTCTTGTACGAATTGGTGGGACCTGCGAGCGCTAAATTATCCCTTGTCCTCTCAGGTGCCATTACTAAGGAAAACCTCTTGAAGTACCGTAAAGCACCTCAGAAAAGCCAAGATAAATCGGAAGAGGCTTCAAACTAATTAATTGCCCCAAATAGCTCTTTGAGAAGTTGCAAATCGACTAGGAGAGGTTTAGGCTTTAAGTGTGCATATTTGCATGGGAGGAACTATGAGCAGATATAAGAAGTTATTAAAAGGGAAGATGAGTGCGACTAGCTTTGGGAAAATTAAAGCCTTAAAAAACCCCAAAGTGGTCGAATTCATCGGGTTCTTCGCTGAACATTGTAATCCCGACTCAATCTTTGTGTGTACCGATAGTGAAGAAGATATCCAATATGTGCGAGACCAAGCATTGGCTAAAGGGGAGGAAGAGGCTCTTTTTCACCCTAAGCAGACAATCCACTGGGACGGATATGGGGACCAAGCCCGCGATAAAGAGAACACAAAATATATTGTCTACAAAGAAAACTTGGAGAAGATGACGGGACTCAACATGGTTGAGTATGAAGAGGGACACTGTGAGATAATGGAGATCTCCAAAGGGATAATGCGTGGTAAAGATGCTGTTGTTCAGTTCTTCTGCGAAGGGCCCACTGAAAGTATCTTCTCTATCCCTTGTATCCAGTTCACTGATAGTTGGTATGTAGCCCACTCCGAATTTATCCTCTACCGCACTGCCTACAACCACTTCTTAAAGATGAAGAAGGAGGAGAAGGGCGATTTCTTCCGCTTTATCCACTCAGCAGGAGAACTCGATGAGCGGGGAACATCGGTAAACATAGCTCAGCGTCGTATCTATATGGATACCCAAAATAACATCGTCTACTCGATGAACAACCAATATGCCGGAAACTCAGTGGGGTTAAAAAAACACTCGATGCGCTTGGCAATCAACAAAGCGGGACAAGAGGGGTGGCTTTGCGAACACATGTTTATCATGGCTGCCCTCGATAAAGAGAAGGCCCGTAAAACCTACTTCTGTGGAGCCTACCCTTCTGCATGTGGAAAGACCTCCACAGCAATGATTCCAGGAGAACAAATCGTAGGCGATGATATCGCCTACTTTAGAAATATTAACGGAGAGTTTAGGGCGGTTAACGTTGAGTTTGGAATGTTTGGAATCATCAAAGATGTCAATGCCAAAGATGACCCCCTCATCTTTGAGAACTTAATGCGTGACCAAGAGATCATCTTCTCCAACGTCTTGAGGGGTAGCGATAACAAACCCTACTGGCTCGGGATGGGGGTCGATTCTCCCGCTAAAGGGCGTAACCACTTTGGAGATTGGAAAAAGGGGGTTAAAGACCAAAAAGGGAATGAGGTAGGTGTGGCTCACGGTAATGCCCGCTACACTATGCGCCTCGACTACTTAGAGAATATTGATAAAGAGGGGTTTGAGGCTAAAAACGGGGTTAAAGTTCAGGGAATCCTCTATGGGGGACGCGATAGCGATACTACCGTTCCCGTTGAGGAGTCGTTCAACTGGCGCGACGGAATCTTAATCAAAGCAGCCACCCTCGAGTCAGAGACGACGAGTGCCACCATAGGGGCAGAAGGAGTGCGCCTCCCCAGCCCTATGGCCAACCTCGACTTCCTCTCCTACCCCTTAGGGGTCTATACCGAAAATAATATCAAGTTTGGG
>DUOJ01000069.1 GCA_012838895.1 Spirochaetales bacterium | reverse complement strand
TTATTCTCGAGTTAAGTTCAAGGGTAAGTATAAAGATATATTCTCCACTCCCACTAAGGCCCAAGAGACAATCTTCGCTGCTTTTGACATCAATATCTCCCAAAATCAATGACCATGCTTAAGGTTGGGCGAAATTTTGGGTAATGGACTTTGTTAAAGAGGATCACAAATGACATGGAACGTTGCTCCTGAGATTGTCTCTTTGGGCCTGCTTTTGGTGATTCTGCAGAACGCCGCCATGTCAAAGTGGCGCGTTAGCCTGAGAGAGAAGTTCTTTATCTTCTCCCTCTTCTACACCATCTTCGCTATTATCATAAACCTCCTCTCGATGATGCCCTTTCCTCAAGTGACCCCTTTTGGGAGTGTTTACGATTGGATTTTCAACACTGCCTACTTTATCTTCTACCCCCCCCTCTATCTAATCTTCAACCTCTACATAGCCTTATATATCGCCGAAAGGGCTCCTAAAGAGAGTGCCCCCAAGATAAAGAGGACCGCTGTTATCCTATTCCTCTCCATTGCACTCTATGAAATTGTCCCAATTATCAACTTCAAAACCCATTGGCTCTTTTACTTTGATGCTCAGGGAAATTATATCCGGGGAGTTATTAACCACCTCCCCTTGGGCCTTGCCATAGTTGGTATCTTGGTTGGATTCTCCCTTGTTATCTCACAGCGGCACTACATCGACTCCTATTTCTTCAAAGTAATCATCTGGCTCCCCATCATTACAATTATGATTATTGTCCTCCAGACAATCTTCACCCAAGTAATATTAACCGGGACAACCATGGTGCTGGCCCTAATTGCTATTTATCTAAACTTCCAAACCTCAAAGATCTCCATCGACAACTTAACCCAGTTCCCCAACCGCGACACCTTTGTTGCAACTTTAGCCCAGCTAATAAACACTAAGCAGAAAACTACCATTATGGTGGTGAGCCTCGACAACTTCAAAGTTGTCAACGACACCTTTGGACAAGCGATGGGCGATCGCTTCCTTAAAGCCGTCGCCACTACCCTGGCTGAAATTGTCCCACAGGGGGAGGTTTTCCGTTACAGCGGAGATGAGTTTGCTATCATCACCACCAAAGGGCGGGAGCTCTCAATGGTAGGTGATGTTATTAACCGCTTCAAATCGCACTGGAGCGTTAATAGCGTAACTAGCCGGCTGGGAGCCTCCTTTGC
The DNA here is from genome assembly GCA_012838895.1 of Spirochaetales bacterium. Lineage (GTDB taxonomy): Bacteria > Spirochaetota > Spirochaetia > Sphaerochaetales > Sphaerochaetaceae > DUOJ01. The sequence continues at coordinate 1,048 of DUOJ01000069.1, read as the reverse complement.
AATCTTGCAACTCCCCTTTAAAGATGCCTCTACAGTCGATGCTACCACCCTCTTAGAATTCGCCATTCAACGGGCTAAAGACCAAGGAAGTGGCCAAGCTGTTTACTGCGACGCCCTTATCCTCGAAGACATTAAACGGAGAACACTCTTGGCTGACCACCTTTTGCAGTCGCAAGGAGAGAGCCTCTCCCTCCATTTCCAACCCATCTACTCCCTAGAGAGTGGTGAAGTGTTCTTCGTAGAAGCTCTCCTTAGGATGGAGAGTGAGAAGTTTGGGAGAATCCCCCCCAGTGAATTCATCCCCCTTGCCGAAGAGTTGGGAATTATTGGAGACTTAAGCCGCTGGGTTCTTGAAAAAATTTGTCAACTCTTGAGTAGTCGCCCCCACCTCCCTACGATTAGTATCAACTTATCGGGACTCCAATTTAACGACCCCTCAATGACCCTCTTTATAAAAGAGACCCTACAGCACTACCACGTTGACCCCTCTAAGATAAATATAGAACTCACCGAGAGTACCTTCTTCACCACCTTCTTTGACGATGCTTTAACTTTTATGGATGAGTTAATTGAGTGGGGAATAAAATTTCACCTCGACGACTTTGGGACCGGCTACTCAAGCTTGGTTAGGATGATCACCCTCCCCTTCAGCTGTATAAAAATCGATAGCTCGCTCCTCCGCTATGCCAGAACAGAGGAGGAGAGAGGAGATTTCATTAAGAGTATCCTCTCGATTGTGAAGCAACTGGGGTTCTGCCCAGTCGTTGAAGGAATTGAGAGCGAAGAGGAGTTACAGTTCCTAAAGGAGATTGGATGTCCCTATGGACAAGGTTATCTCCTTCAACGCCCCATTGCTCAAGACCAATTTTTGGATAAATTCTTGACATAGAGGTAAGATAAAAGCTATTTTCAAGTATCTATTGGGGGTATAGCTCAGTTGGCTAGAGCGATTGGTTCGCAATCAATAGGTCAGGGGTTCGAATCCCCTTACCTCCATAACACTCACGAGCCGCACTGAGGGCTACTTTGTAACTCACAACAACCACTA